>CAZEWD010000035.1:444-10669 GCA_964515725.1 uncultured Binatia bacterium (SeqCode) | reverse complement strand
GGGGGGCAGGAACCTCCAGGCGAAACCAGCGAGAAGCACCAGTCCGGCCGTGGCGGTGCAGACCGCAGTCCAGGACCAGCCTGCCGTAACGGCGCGCGTGGCGGCAAATGGCACGATCACCGATGCGATTCCGAAGAAGAGGTGTGTGAGATTGAGCAGCGCATTACTGCGCTGGCCGCCTCGTTGGATGACGAGAGTATTGGCTGCCACCTCGACGCCTCCGATACCCAGGCCGGTCGTCAGGATCGCCGCTGTGCCGAGAACCCAGGTCGTGGCAAACCCGAATCCGAGATAACCTACCGCAGCAACGAGAAATGCAGTGCGCAGCGTGGCGCGCAGACCGTATCTGCGGATCGCCAAGGGAGCGATGCCCACGGCGGCAAGGTGTCCCACGGGTTGCATGGCGAGCAGGGTGCCGGCCTCGAGAATGCGCATCTGGAATCGTTCCAGGAGAAGGGGCAGTAAAGCCCCCGGCAAGATCAAGCAAACGGCAAGCGCGGCGAATGAGAGTGCCGAGAGCGCCAGGATGAGGCGCAAATCTCCCTCATCTCGAACCAGCGATTCTGTCATTGCGTTGGTCCGAGGCGTCGCCCCACACTCACCGCAACTCTGTCCGTGGATCGAAACGGTCGCGCAGGTAGTCGCCGAGAAAATTGAACGACATGATGGTGAGAAAAATGAAGACCCCGGGTGCCAGGATCCAGGGGAACTGCACCAGGTATTGGACGTTGCGTGCGGTGGCGAGCAGATTGCCCCAACTCGCCCCTGGTTCCTGGATACCGAGGCCGAGAAGCGAGAGGGCGCTCTCTCCCAGGATGAAGGCGGGAATGCTCAAGGTGGCTGCTGTGATCGTGTAGCTGAAGGTCCCCGGAATGACGTGCCGTGCCAGGATCAGCCATCGTGGCGCGCCGAGGGCGCGGGCTGCGGCGATGTACTCGCACTCCCTCAGGGAGGCCACCATGCCGCGGATAATGCGAGCAAAGCCAGCCCAGCGGATGAAGCTCATCAGGATGACAATCAGGAGAAAACTTTCCGCGGAGGTAACGTTGGGTGGGATGATCGAGGCCAGTGCAAGGAGGAAATAGAAGGACGGCAGAGACATCACGATTTCCACCAGTCGCATCAAGACGTTGTCGACCCAGCCACCCGTATATCCGGCGAGACTGCCGACGAAGAGCCCGATCACGAAACTGATGGCCACGCCGATCACACCAACCGACAGACTGATCCTCGCGCCGTAAACGATACGCGAGAACAGGTCACGTCCCAGACTGTCGGTGCCAAGGAGAAAGAAACGTGGCGCCTCGCCGGGGGTGGTAAACAGATGGCCCTCGCGAAAGAGCCGTATGGGGATCTTCGTGTTACTGTCCTCCTCGTATTTTCGCGTGATCGCATCCGAGAGTTTCAGCGGATACGTGTAGAGGACAGAGGTTTTCCACGCCGAGGGTGAGTTCATGTGCAGGCTCGATGGCGGACTGTGTGGGAAGGCGCGGTTCTGTTCCGTGTAGTCGTAGGGAGCTACGAACGACGCAAAGACTGCCATCGTGTAGAAGACAGCGAGGACCACGATGCTGATCCAGACGAGCAGGCCGGGCCGAGTCGAATGCATCAGGAAGGGACTGTCTCACGCCTGCAGGCGTGTGAAATCGATGCGCGGATCCACCAGCGTCAGCGCCAGATCGGCGAGCAGATTGCCGACGAGCAACATGAGGGAGCCGATCAGGATCGAGCCCATCACCAGATAGGTATCGAGCTGCTGGACCGCCCCCAGGATCAATGTCCCCATCCCTTGCAGATTCATGACGGCTTCGACGAGTGCGGCCCCTCCCAGCAATTCGCCCAGTTCCGCCCCGGCCAGGGTAACGAAGGGATTGAGAGCGTTACGCAGAATGTGACGTCCGATCACGCTTCTTTCGGGTAACCCCTTGGCGCGTGCCGTACGTACGAAATCGGCCTCCTTCAGTTCGAGAATATTGGCGCGCATCAAGCGCATGAGACTTGCGAGACCCCCCGTGCCGAGGACAAGCGTCGGCAAGATCAGATGGCGTGCCCGGTCCATGATCTTCCCCCACAAGGTCAGCGAGTCGTAGTCGGTCGATATCGTGCCCCCGATGGGAAACCAGCCCGTTTGTAGTGCCACGTACATCAGCAGGAAGGCGAAAAAAAAACTCGGTAGCGACATCCAGAAAAAGGCCCAGAACGACAGAATCCGGTCGATCCAGGAGCCCGGCCGTAGGGCGACGAGCACACCCATCGGGATTGCCAGGATCCAGGTGACAAACATGCTCGAGAGGGCCAGGAGGATCGTGTTCCCGGCCCGCATGGCGATCAGGTCCGTCACGTTGACGCGATAGGCGACGGACATACCGAGATCGAAGTGCAGCGCGCGCCACAACCATTTCAGGTATCGGACGACGAGAGGCTGGCCGTACCCGAACTGTTCTTCGAGCTGGCGCACCAGGTCCGGTGAGACCGCGGGGTTCATCCGTAGTTGCGAGAAGAAGTTCCCCGGCGCCAGATTGATGACGAAAAACGAAAGGAAGGTGATCCCCAGTAAGAGGGGAATCATCTGCAAGAGCCGGCGGATCAGGTAACCGGACATGGGTTCAGGAACCAGTCGTGAGGTGAGAGGGGCGGGGCTTGGAGCGGACCCAAAAGGCCCGGAAACCTTTTTTCGTTGCCGGACTCCGGCGTGACACGGTCATGTATCCGAACTCCTCAGGGCGCATGGGTTCACTCGGCGAGATACATCCTTTCCGGGCGGTAGAATCCCCACACGCTGCGCTGGAGATTCTGGATGATGCGTTTGTAGGCAATGAATCTCGTCTCTCGTACCGTTTGAAAGATGGGCAGCTCCCGATGCAGGATTTCCTGAATCCGCCAGTAAGAGAGTTTGCGTTTTTGTGGATCGAGTTCGCGCGCTCCCTGATCGAGGAGTTGATCGATTTCGGCTTCCCAGGGAGTTGCTGGTTCGGTCTGGTTGGGTTGCCAGAAATGGAGATTGCCGCTCGAGCGCAGGAAATTGGAGCTGTTGTTGGGTTCGATGGTTCCGGTAAAGCCGATGAGTACGGCATCCCAATCGAAGTTGACGCTCAACTTCTCGACGAGCGTGGTGAAATCGAGTGGCCGGTAATTGACGCGCAGGCCGAGTTTGGCCCAATCCTCCTTCAGGATCGAACACATCTTTTCACGCACCTGGTTGCCGGCGTTGGTCGTGAGAGAAAACTCGATCGGATTGCCCTCTGAGTCCTCGCGCACGCCGTCGCCGTCGCGATCCTTGTACCCTGCATCCTCGAGGATCTTCTTTGCCTGCTCGAGGTCGTACGGATAATCGCTCAGGTTCGGGTTGTGGAAGACCTTGTTCTCGGGGGAGACCTCGGCCACGGCAGCTTTTCCGTAACCGTTGAGGCAGTTCAGGATCATCGACTGCTTGTCGATGGTGTGCGCGATGGCCTGGGCGAATTGTGGATCGGTGAACCAGTTCAGCCGCGGATCCCGTTTGCCTTCTCTTACGTAGTGCGCCGGATTGCGGTTGAAGGCGATGAAGGTGGAACCGGTGTCGAGACCGATTTCCTCGATGTTGAGACCCAGATCGTTGGCGCGGCTACGCAGTTGTGCCACCTCCTCGGCGCGGGGCGAGTGAATGTCGGTCTGCCCTCCCAGGAACTTCAGGTACAAGGTGTCCATATCGGGCACGATCAGTTGCGTCTGCTGTTCGATGTACGGCAGGGCTTTCCCGTCGTCATCTTTCATCCAGTACTTTTCATTGCGCCTCAGTTCGATGAACTGCGCGGGCACGAATCGCGACATGCGGTACGGACCGGTTCCGATGAGCTTTTCGGGCGGGGTGTCGATCCCCCATTTCTGTGCGAACGTCCCATCTTTCAGGGAATCGCCCAGAATGTGTTTTGGCAGGATGGGCACTCCGATGGCATTCAGGAGTGGCGCAAACGGCCCGGGGAGGAGGAATTTCACCGTGTATGGATCTACCGCCTCCACCTTCAACGGCTGGCCGCCGACCATCAGGCCGTGTTTGAAGCTGTTGGGGATACGGTCATCGAAGATGGCGTTGAACGTGAATACCACGTCATCGGCGGTGAAAGGTTGGCCATCGAACCACAGAACGTCGCGGCGCAGATGAAACGTCCAGGCCGTTCCGTCCGGTGTGTGTTCCCAGCGCTCGGCCAGGGATGGCTCTTGTTCGGTGGTCAGCGAATTCACACGGACGAGAGACTCGAAGAGATCGTTGGTAGCGGCATTGGAGGCGGCATCGACCGAGATGATCGGGTTGAAGGTCTTTGGATCGCTGATGCTGCCGGTCGTCAATTTCTGGCTGCGAGGGGTTGGAGCCGTCGCAGCGCTTTTCCCTGTTCGGGGAGTTGAATCGTTTCCGGTGCAGCCGGTTGCCGCCAGGAGAGAAATCATCAAGAGAATCAGCTTGGGCATCAGTCTTCCACCGTATCCAGGTCGACAGTGCGATTGCCGGCTGGGGTTTGCAGCATGAACCACTGGCTGTCCAGTACTGCGTTGGGTTCACTCTCGCTCAACGTGAGTTGGATGGTTCGGGAGAAACGCGGCACCTCCACGACGATCTTCCTTGCCACGTCGCTGTGGTCAATCCTTTCGTAATCCTCGTAGTGGACCTGCCAGAGCGGTGTGCCGTCGCTGCGGCGCCGCTCGTAACTGGCGGGCAGAAGGGTGTCGGAAAAACGAACGCTGATTTCGCCGTCGGGAATCGTCTGGATGAGTTCCTGTTGCCCGTCTTCGGTCAGACGGACCGTCTGCTTGCCGCCGGGCGGAAAATGAGGAGTTGCGAGGAGCAGGTCTACGAGATCGTCGATTGGCATCCAGAGCCGTGTGTAGCGCCACAGGTTTTCCGGCGATGCCGCGCCACGGTAGACGGTCTTCTCGTCGGGGATATAGGCAGCAAGCGACGGGCCGTTGACGGTCAGCAGAAAGACAGTTCCCAGGAGGGAGAGAACTTCTACGCGAACGTGATTCGGGCGTTCGATGATGAGAGCCTGGCGGGATGAACTGCTCTCCTGAGAGTCCTGGTAACGGAGACGAGCCAGAGTGCGAAGACTGTGCAGAGATGCTCTGCGCTGCTCGAGGTGAGCTTGCAACTCGGTGGCGTTGGCCACGATGCCGGGGGCAGGACGTGGCTTCGCTGGGCGTATGGAGGCACAGCTCGCGAGAAAAATCACGCAGAGCAGTGATACGATGGGCGACGGCCAGGAGCGCCCAATCACCCTTATGAATCCTTTCCTGTGGCTTCCTCGCGCTGCACGGGCGTTGCGCCGAGTTCCTGGATCTTGCGACGCAACCGTTCAACCTGTGGTGCGTCTTTCGTTCCGCGAAACGCTTCCTGGTAGAGATTGAGGGCTTCCTTTTCTTTGCCCACTTTCATGTAAGCGTCTGCCAGATGTTCGGTGAGCGTCGGATCCTGTCCTGCCAATTCGATGGCGCGTTCGAGCAGTTCGACGGCTTTGCCGTAGTTTCCGCGCTGGTAGTACACCCACGCGAGACTATCGACATAGAATCCGTCGTTTGGTTCGATCGCCAGCGCGCGCTTGATGAGAGACTCCGCCTCGTCCAGATTTGTGCCCTGCTCGGCGTAAGTGTAGCCGAGGTAATTGAGCGCCGCTGCGTTGTTTGGATTGAGTTCGATCGCCTTGCGCATTTCCACGATACAGTTGGGTTTGTCCTTCGATTCGTCGTACAGGGCACCGAGAGTGAAGCGGTATTTGTCGTTCGTCGGATTACTTTCCACGAGCGATTTCATCAACTCGATCGCTTGGCTCAGGTCGCCTTTTTCCCGATACATCGAGGCGAGCAGCCCGACGAGTTCACTGTTGTCGGGTTTTGCATCCACCGCTTTCCGGATCGAGGCAATCGCCTCGTCGAGTTTGCCCTGTTTCTGGCGAATGAAGCCCAGATGCACCCGGGCATCCCCGTAGTATTCCGAGTCCTCCGGAATCAGGGCGAACTGTTCGGCTGCCCGGCTGAGGTCGCGCATTTCGCCATAGACCGAACCGAGGTAGTAGCGGACACGGTCGTTTTGCGGCTCGGCGGCGAGGACGAGGGTGAATTCGGTCACCGCCCGGTCGTAGTCGCCCTTTTCGTAGTAGATCAGGCCGATCTTGGTTCGTGTGTCCTGTGGGTCGGTTTCGATTTTTTCGAGTTCCTGGAACTGGGACAAGGCCTCATCGAGCCGATTTTGCCCAACATAGAGTCCGCCGAGGCGCTTGCGGAGTAGCGCACTGCGCGGATCGATCTGGAGCAATTGCTGGTAGATGTCGATCGCCTTGTCGGGGCGATTTTGCAGTTGGTAGAGCTCGGCCATGTCCAGAAGCAGGTTTTCGGACTGCGGGCTGAGCTGAATGGCCGTTGTGTAGGCCTTTTCGGCTTCCGCGTAATTTTTCGCTGCCGTGTAAACCCGTCCAAGATAATAGTAAGCCAGAAAGGAGGTGGGACTCTTGCGAGTCAGCTCTTTCAAGGTGCTGACAGCGCGACCATAGTCCTCCTGCTTTGCGTACATGGCACCGAGAAAAAGGCGAGCTTCCTGGTTTGCGGGATCCAGTCTGAGGACTTCTTCGTATTCTGCCGTTGCCTGTTCGTCTTCCCCTGCCGCAGACAGAATGCCTGCGCACAGAACGTGGGATTGCACGTCTTGTGGATCGAGAGATACGGCGGCAAGGATGTTTTCGCGCGCTTCTTTCAGGCGGCCTTCCCGGACGTAGAGCAACGCCAACCGCCGGCGGATGAGCGCCGATCCCGGATCAGCGCTTGCGGCCTGTTCGTATTCCCGTAGCGCCGTCTCTGTGTCGCCGTCGTTCATGGCGAGCTGCGCCTTGAGGAAATGGCTCAATGCCACGGCGTCAGCGGGTCGTTCGACCGATTTTTCGATGTTGGCGTCCCCCAGTTCGAGGGCCCATGGGAAACCTTGTGGAGAGGACGGTACAGGACGCACGGTGCCGCAACCGCTGAGCCATACGACACAACTGGCAACCCACACGCCAGCCTGCCGGGAAATCCGGAAAGGAAAATGCATCTGGGGACGCGTAGCACAATCGTTTCAGCGCTTCTATGCGAATCGTGCTGGCCTTTACTCGTTGACGGGATGGACGGCGACAGCCATGAAAGCAGGCGTATGAACAGCGCGGAATGGAGCGCCCGCCAAGCGGGTCGAAGTTGGAGATCTGCGGTCCGCAACGGCCGGGTAGCCAGGGCCTTGGCTCTCACCAGGCCGAATCGGGCGACCGGGCGATCCGCAGCCTTCTGTGCGACCCGGCGGTTCGAGAGCATGTCGATCTGGTGATCACGTTCCGGAACGACGCCTACGAAGTCTGGGCGGAGCGCGGTATGGTGCGCTTCCAACGATTGAATCGGAACGGAAAGCAGGAATTCCGGATTCTCGAGACGATCGGGCAGAATCCCATCGCCGACCAGCGTCATACGCCTCTGGCGTCTTGTGAAGAGGAAACCCTTGCGGCACGCGCATCCGGATATCCAGCGCATGATGCCAATGAGGCGTTCATCGAGCCGCCACAACTGTCCTATCCGTTTGCGTACGAGCGGATCGCCCAACTCTTCGACAGCCCGCATGCACCTGATTTGATCGTCAGCCCGCGATGTTACGCGTTTGGTCTGCAACGCGGACAGCACGGTGCACTCGATGTGGTTCAGTCGCGAGCGCCGCTTGCCTTTGCCGGGCCGGGCATCCGCCCGGGGCTCTACGAGACTGCTGTCCGCCACGTCGATATCGCTCCGACGATCTGCCACCTGATGGGATTTCCGAAGATCGACGGCAGGGACTGGAGCGGTCGCCGGTCTTCGGAGCGAGGCGTCGCACCGGACGTTTACCTGGAACGGCAGGATGGCAGGGTTCTCGAGGAGATCCTCTCTGGGGAAGGTCCCACTTCCCAGCGCGTCTATCTGGTCGTGTTCGACGGCCTGAGCCACAGCGAATTACTGACCCTGGTCAACCGTGACAGTCCCGCCGTGCGCCATCTGCGCCGTCTTCTGGATCGGGCGGCGATTTATCGTTTTGGCTCGATCGTCAATTTCCCGAGCATTACGTGGCCGAGCCACAGCACGATTCTCACAGGTGCCTGGTGCGGGCACCACGATATCGTCAATCCGGTCTATTACCTGCGGGAACGCCGTGAAGCCGTCGCCCCACAGGGGCAGGGGCTCCTGACGGAGGGGTATCTCGGCCGTGGCGTGGAGACACTCTACGAGGCATTCCATCGTGTGCTCGGGACGCATGCTTTGACGGTGAACATCCACGAACCACAGGGGCGAGGAGCGGATCATGCTGCTCTGGAGCAGAGAATCGTCGGTTCGCGCACGCGCCTGCGCGCCCTGACGGCTGAGTTCGTGGAGGATATCCATCCCAGATATGCGGCCGAGGGGAAGGAGGGTGTGCATCGCGAGGCCGTTCTCGATGCGCGGGGGCTCGCGCAGATCGTCAGTTTGCTGGAGGATCCCGACATTGCGGCGCCGTCTTTCGTGGCACATGAGTTTGCCCTCACCGATGGCGCCGGACACGATTACGGGCCGCACGGCGATGGATTGCGCGAGGCGATTGCCGAAACGGACCGAAGACTGGGCAAAGTGCTGGACGTCATGGAGGAGCAAGGACTTCTGGACTCCACTCTCTTCGTTTTTACCAGTGACCACGGAATGGCAGCGCAGCGAACCGAGCTGCGTGCCAACCCAGCACGTCATCCGGAACGCGCCGGGCTACGGACGATCACGGGTGAACCGATGATCTGGCTGCGTGATCTCGCTGTTGTCGTGGAACCTGCGTTGGATGGGCGTACCGCGCGCATCACGGTTGCCGACAACGACCCCGACGAGTCCGGAGAACGGCCGCCGATTCGTGGAGCCGAGATTGTCGTTTACTCCCAGGCCGACCGCCTGTTGGCGCGCGTGACGACCAACGAGGCGGGGGTGGCTGGAGTGGTCACGCCACCCGATGTCCCGTCACATGAAATCTATCTGAAAATCAGTCACGCGGATTTCAATCCACGCCACCTGCGTCTCGACGGGTCGTGCCTCACCGGCGATCTGCGCCAGGAACTCTACGGCGGCTGAGTGTCGATTCCGTGCGGGAGCACGGAACCGCCGCCTTGCCGAACGGCTCCTCAGTTACCGCCGTAGGTGTCGTCTGCCTGGTCGATCAGTTGTTCCACGAGACGTTGTTCTGCGGCGCGATAGGCGATCTGTCGAACCAACTCGTGGGTCTGCCGGACCAGGGGGAGAGCCGCCACGTATCCGACCACCTGTGCTGGAGACAGCCCGTCGATGGTGTCACGCATGTGTTGCATGACTTCCGTGGGAATCGCCTCGACCTGAATTTTGTCGATGATCTCGAGAGCTGCGGCGGTACGTTCGGCAAAATCACGGCGTGCTTTCTCTTTTTCTTCTTCCGTCACTCGAATTCGTAGCTTGTCGGCTGCGTAATCGAAAAGTTGGTCGAACGCCTGGAGAAGGGCTTCCCTGGCGCTGAGCGATGTTGTCGTTCCCATCATGCCTGCAACCTAAGCACACGACCCGATCAATCAAGTCCAAGGGCGGATTTCGTCCAACGCGAATCGCCGTTGACAGCCCGGGAAGCGGTCCGTACAGTCGCGGGCATGGTGCGAGCCTGGTTGCTCCAGAGAAACATGTGGGTGCTTTGCGTGGTGCTCCTGGCCGGGAGCGTTTTACAGGCGCAAACCTATTACAAATGGACGGATGAACAGGGCACGATCCATTTGACTGACCAGCCTCCCACCGGAGTGAAAGGAGTGCAGGAACGCAATCTCGTTCCGCACGCCACATTGGTCAATCCGACAACGGACGAGGAGCCGGTTGTAGATGCCGGCACGAAAGCATCTGGAGAGCAACCGGCCTCCGGTGCGCCGAGGGTGGAGATCCAGGGTTACCGCACGACGCGAACTGGTCCCTCCTCCATTCATGCGAGCGGGACGGTGAAAAACATCGGTGATGGTGAAGCGGATGATGTCGTTGTCGTTCTGAGTGCCGTGGATGCCGGTCAGGGCAATCCGTGTTACGAGAGCGACGTGACGATTCAGCCGTCGAAACTTCCGCCGGGCGAAATGGCTGTTTTCGATGTGGATGTCGACGATCCATGCCTTTTGGGTGATGCGAAACTCGACGCCCGAGTGAGATGGATCGGATCGGCTTCCCTGACCGAATGACCTGAGTGCCGATCTTT
>CAZEWD010000035.1:0-434 GCA_964515725.1 uncultured Binatia bacterium (SeqCode) | reverse complement strand
GGCGATGCCGATTGAAGTCAGAACGGATGCCGCCACGCTCGTCTGGGTGCGTAATCCCTTCACCGGCTCCATCACCTATTTCACCCATGTCCACAAAAAGCGCAGCGGCTACTCGCGGCAGGCGTCCGATACGCTTCTGCGAACGGCACCGGAAGGTCGTGAGGTGTATGAGTCGCGATTGCGAGAAGAACTTGCCACGGCCCGACGTGAATGCCCGTTTTGTCCGGGCAATGAGTTCCGATCGACGGAAGAGGTCTACCGGGTGGACTCTCGCGATGTACCCGGCGTCGCCGCTGCCGGCGATTGGCTCATTCGTGCGGTGACCAATTTGATTCCCCGCATTCCAGAGTGCTGCACGGGCGGCCGGAACGAATCTTACGTTGTGGTCGAGGATCCACGGCACTTCGCAGACGGCGCTCAGGGGCACGATGGTC
>CAZEWD010000034.1:5881-16058 GCA_964515725.1 uncultured Binatia bacterium (SeqCode) | reverse complement strand
TCGATGAGTTTCTGGATCTTGTCGAACTGTGCCTTGCTGACGACCGGTCCGATGGTGGTTCCCTGTGTCGCAGGATCACCCACGACCACACTTTCCGCTGCTGCCTTGGCGATCGAGGCTGCCTCCTGCAGGCGGGCACGGGGCACCAGCATACGCGTCGGGGCATTGCACGACTGGCCGCTATTCGTGAAACAGGCACGCACGCCACCTTCGACGGCTGCTTTGAGATCGGCATCGTCGAGGATGATGTTGGCCGACTTGCCGCCCAGTTCCTGTGCCACCCGCTTCACCGTATCTGCAGCGTTCCTGGCAACCTGGATGCCGGCGCGCGTCGAGCCGGTGAAGGACATCATGTCGACTCCCGGATGTGTCGCAAGCGCCGTGCCGACCGTCGGGCCGTCGCCATTGACGAGGTTGAACACGCCCTTCGGCACACCGGCTTCGTGCAGGATCTCCGTGAAAAGGATGGCGTTGAGCGGAGCAATTTCCGTCGGTTTCAAAACCATCGTGCAACCGGCTGCCAATGCAGGCGCGACTTTGCAGGCAATCTGGTTGATGGGCCAGTTCCATGGTGTGATGAGACCACAGACGCCGATGGGTTCGCGTACGATGTGTGTGTCGCCACGTTTTTCCGTGAATTCGTACGACTTCAGAATTTCCAGAACCTGCATCAGATGGGCAAACCCCGAGGGTGCTTGCGCCGCAGTTGCGAGCCACATGGGAGCACCCATTTCCTGGGAAATCGTTTCGGCCAGATCATTCATCCGGGCACCGTAGGCCGCGATGATGCGTTCCAGCAGTGCGATTCGTTCTTCTCGTGAGGTCTGGCTGTAGGTTTCGAAGGCGGTGCGTGCAGCGGCCACCGCTTTGTCGACGTCGGCGGCGCTACCGAGACTGATTCGCCCGATCACCTCTTCGGTTGCCGGATTGAGGACGTCCATCGTCTTCGGTGTGACCGGTGCCACCCACTCGCCATTGATGTAGAAGTTCAGACACTCTTTCATGACTGCCTCCGATGATCGCGTGATTGATGGCGCCTGGTGTTTCCGGGAAAGCGGGGAATCTGCGCCACTCTGGCGGGTATAACGATTGACGTTCCTGGAACAAGAGTCTCCTCCGCTTGAGCCCTGTTTGCCCGCTATACCTTGACCCCGGCGAATCACCGGGAGAACCGTGCGACCACCGGGAAACCCCGAGACGCTCGGTCAGCCAGGACGGTTTTCGACCAATGCAAGATTCCTGAACGGCTGATGCGGCCATTACCGCATCTCCATGTCGAGTGTGCCGCCGTCCGTGATTTCCGTGTGCCGGAAGGCGAATTCATCGAGACTCCTGCCATTCAGTTTCGGTTCAGAAGGGATGTACCGTTCTTCACTGGCCCCGCGCGCAGTGATGTGGAAGGTCCCGCCGGGGAGTGTGATCTCCGCCGCCGGAAAACGCGGTGCGCCCACGTAGTACCGATCGTACCCGGGGATTGGATACAGGCCCAGGGTAGTGAAGAGATACCATGAACTCATCGTGCCACAGTCGTCATTCCCCGGTAGACCGTCTGGGCCGGTGCCGTACTGAGTTCGCAAGATCCATCGTGTCCATTTACCCATGAGGTCCGGCCGGCCTGCATCATTGAAGAGGTAGGCGGTATGCAGGTCGATCTCGTTACCCTGCCAGTAGTAGATCCGGTAGAGCAACCGGGTCATATCATTGAGATTGTTTTGCTCCTGCTCTGAGCGGGCAAACAAGTCCTCGAGTGCGGCAAGGAAAGGTTCGCGACCGCCGAAAAGTTGCATCAGGCCTGCCGGATCATGTGGTGCATACCAGAGGTACTGCCATGCCGTTGCCTCGGTGTAGTCGACGCCCCATTCATTGGGATCGAACGGTGTCTTGAAGGATCCGTCGCGCAGCCGGGCGCGAAAGAATCTGGTGTCCGGATCCCAGTGGTTGCGGTAGTTGCGGGAACGAGCCTCGAATTCGAGGGCATCATCCTCGCGGCCATACTCCCGGGCAAATTGGCTGAGCGCGCCGTCCGAAGCCGCATACTCCATCGTCATCGACGTGGCGCGGTCGCTATTTTCCGCCGGCACATAGCCGAGGGTGAGATAGTCGGCGATGTAGCGACGGCCGGGAGATGATGAGCCGGGAGGACTCGGTTCACGTCCCGAACGGGTCACTGCCTCGTAGGCTTTAGCGACATCGTAATTGCGTAGTCCTTTGACGTAGGAGTCGGCGATGACCAACTCTGCGCTGGCCCCGATCATCGTGCCCGTGTCTCCGTTTGCCGATGGCCAGATGGGGAGAAAGCCGTCCTGCTCGTACATCTTCAGCAAGGAGACGATGATGTCGCGCTGTACTTCGGGATAGACCAGGGTGAGCCAGGGATGCAGTGTGCGAAAAGTGTCCCAGAGCGATAGATCGGAGTAATATTCGAAACCCTCTGCCCGATGGATCTGGTCATCGAAACCGACGTAGCGCCCGTCCACATCACTGTAGACCGTCGGTTCGATCAGGGAGTGATAGGCAGAAGTGTAGAACTTCGTCAGCTCTTGCGGATCGGTTTCGGCAATCCTGACGCGAGAGAGCATCGACTCCCAACGTGCTTCCGTCTGCCGGCGCAGGCCGTTGAAATCAAATTCGGGTGCCTCGGCATCCAGGTTACGTTGTGCGCCTTCGAGATCGACCAGGGAAAGACCAACACGCAGATTGACGACGCCGCCGTCCGGAATGTCGAATTCCAGATAGGCGCCTGCAGGTTCTGTGGGCGAGTCGATCGCCGATACGCCGGTGAGCACCTCTTTCCCCTGCCAGCCGCCGAATCCGGAAAGTGGCTGGTCGAAAGCGATGACCCAATAGAGGTCGAAGCCACCACCCCCGCCGCTCAATCCACCCGTGGAGCGATGGTGCCCGTAGAGGCGCCGCGCTTCGGGATCGATCGTCAGTTGGATGTCGTGGGCGTCTGGATCCGAAAGCATGTGTGCCGCATCGATGATCACGGCAGCCCCGGAGCTGCCGTTCGGAAACGTATAGCGGTGCAGGCCGACGCGTCCTGTCGTGCTCAATTCGGCAAGAATATGGCCATTGTCCAGCCGTGCCGAGTAATAACCCGGAGTCGCCGTTTCGCTGCGCTTGTCGTAGCGGGATCGATATTTGGCCGGCGAGATTCGTTCGGCAGTGAAACCCGGGATCGGCATGATCAGGAGATTGCCGTATCCCTGCGCGCCCGTGCCGTGGAAGTGCAGGTGCGAGAAGCCAAGGATGACGGGATCATCATAGTAGTAGCCGCTGAAGTGGTAGAACGGAGCGTATGGCGAGCGGAACGTGTCGGGTGAGAGGCGGACCATTCCGAATGGGGCGACGGCGCCGACCACGGAACTCCCGTACCCGAAGCCCATCCCACCGCTGCCGATGAATGGGTCGACGTACCGCGTATACGGAGGTGCGGCAAACGGCGGTGGTCCTTCCGGGGTCGGGCTGTGTGTAAAGCTCGCTGTGGACGTCGATGTTGATGTCGGTGTCGAGGATGGGGTTGGTGTCGTGGTTGCGGATGCCGTCGCGCTCGAGGTGACCGACGGGGAATGGGTCGCGCTGAAAGTCGGTGTGGAACTCGGCGTATCGGGGGGCGTTGCCGTTGCTGTTGTGGTTGGCGGCGTGATGGGTACTGTGCTCGTGGCGGTGGCAGGAGTTTTCTGTGTCTGGACGGTGCGCGTATCCACGCCGCAGCCCGCCAGGACCGCTGCCACAATGACAGCCCATTTTCGAATCACGGTTTTGTCCAACATCTCGCGGCTCCTACTCTCCTGGTAGCCAGGCGTCCGGTCGTGTGTCATTGTTCCGTGGCACGGCAACGGCCGCCCCGTAAGATTTTGTCGAGCCTGTTTGCTGGAGCCTCGAGTGTCAACAGCCGGCTTCGGATAAGCGCCTACTTACGTCTGGATCGAGCTCACTGGCAACGTTGTTTCCTGGGCGGCGGCTTCGAGGCTGAGGCCGCGGGTTTCTTCGATGGTGACTGCGTACAGCACGGCACTTGGGATGGCGAGGAGTCCAAGATAGCCAACGACCACCGACAAACCACCGGCCGGTCCGGCCAAAAGGGAAATGAGGGATTGACAGAAGACCGCTGCAATGGCCTGAACGAGGGCAAGCCAGCCGATCATCGTCGTGCGGAGTGCAGTCGGAAACAACTCGGTGGCAGCGGAGTTGCTGGCAACCATCCAGGCGTTCACTGCCACCATGAACCAACAGAATCCCGCGCCGAGCCACAATGCCGGGGAGTCAAATCCCTGTTGCGGTCCCCAATAAAAGAACAGGCCTCCACCAGCGAGCAGAAATCCGGCGAAGGCCACTGTCGGCACCCGCCCAAAGCGCTCAGCGCTCCAGGCGCCGCCGGTGAGCCCCAGGAGGCTCAGTCCGCCCCCGATGAGTTCCATGATACTCGCGGTAGCGGCGGAGAGGTGATTGACCGATACTGCATGAAAATAAGCCCAACTGGTCACCGCGGTGACCGCCGTCATGCTGAACAGTTGGCAGATGAGAATGGGGATTGCCCGACGGCGATATTTCGCGCTGAAAATATCGTAGAAACTGCTTCCCTGCGTCGTGCCCGCTGCCGCGGCGTTTGCCCAGCGCTGGCTTTCCGGCACGTTTCGCCAGAGGTACGGTACGAGGAGCAGTCCACCTGCGGCAATATAGAGCAAGGTTCGCCAGGACCAGTCGCGACCAGCGACGAGCGGCATGAGAATGACGGCCAGACCCCCTCCCAGTCCCAGGGCCATGCCGCCGTAGCTCTGGCCTTTGGCTCGCCGTTCGATCGGTAGACTCTCCGCGAGGAGCACGACAGAGCCCGAAACCGTCGCCGTGATGCAAGCGAAGAAAGCGATCTCGACGATCGTAAACAGAGTCAGATTGGGGGCGAGTGCCGCGCCCAGGGCGAGGACGGGTGTGGCCGTCATGCACAGCAGGAGGACACGGCGCCGGCCAGCTCGATCGGCAATCCGTGAGATGACCAGTGCACCGAGAGCAGAAAAGGAGATCCAGGCGAAGATGCGTGCGATGCCGCTTTCATCGAGTCCGAAACTGCGTGCGATCCATGGCGACGCGATACTATTTATCGCCATGCTGTACCCCTGGTAATACATCATCACGCAGGCAGCGAGAATTGTCTGCCGTGCGCGGGCGTCCGATTGTGGATCGGTGGGCGTGGAGACGGTGGGTGGCGGTGCCGGCATCGCGTGCGTCATACCAGTGGATGCGGAATGTGGAAATGCCGCAACCCGCCGTGCGATGCTCGGTTGGGGGGTACGCTTATGGGCAGACACGAATCACGAACCAGAAATCGAAAACCGGAGAGTCGACCCCTCGACCCTGCCGGTCCCGAGTTGGAAATCCGTGTGATTGGTCGTGCGCGTACACCCTGGCGCCGCCGCGAGGATGCGCCCCATCAGCCGAGTGCGGCTGCCGGCACGGAAGGAGTGCTCGAAATCGAGCCAGAATATCGCCCGGCTCTGGCCGCTCTCGAATCGTTCGGACGGATTTGGATCTTGTTTCTGTTCGACCGTAGCCACGGGTGGGCCGCCCGGGTGAAGCCGCCGCGCGGCGGACCCAAGCGTGGCCTGTTTGCCACGCGGGCGCCGAACCGGCCCTCACAGATCGGCATGACCTGCGTTGCCGTCACCTGCGTCGATCATACCCGGGGAACGGTCCACGTACAGGGGCTCGATCTGCTCGACGGCACTCCTCTCCTGGATATCAAACCCTATCTTCCGTTCGTCGATGCATGGCCCGGAGCTGGTCATGGCTGGCTGGAGGAGTACCTCCGTGCCGGCATCGAACCACGCCTGAAGAAACCAATACGACCGATGAAAGAAGGAAAAGGCTGAAACCGGGGTCGAAAGATGCCACCGCACTCGGTCGCAGTTGGCCGCTTGCCGCACGCAATCGAGCAGAGTCCGGATGACAGCGGAGCCGGGAGCCTCGTCGAACGGTGGCCTTCCATGTTATCAACTGCGGCGTGGACAAGACGGGCGAATTTCTATGGCGACTCGTTGTGGGGCTGTTTGTGCTGGCGGCGCTTGCCAAGCCCGCCTACGCTCATCCGTATCGGGTCTGCACGTTTTCCTTCAACAGCACCGACGAAGTCGATGCCATCATGGAGCAACTGCCTGAATCGCATTTCGAATTCGTCGATCTCAGTCCACCACATGTACTGGGTGGGGATGGCGTATCGAGCCAAAGTGTGGCGATGACCAGCCCGTTGGGGCCCGCTCCCTGGCTGATCGATGCCTGTCGTCCCAACCTCGAATGCGACATCGTGGTTTTCACCGGGGAATTTGCTGGACGGTTCTTTGGGAAGTTCGGATCATCTCTGTCCTTACAGGATCTCGAGGAAGCTTCCTGCATGCCTCGTTGCAGCGGAATTTTCCGCAATCCGCAGGAGGTTTTCCTTCTCGCCTGCAACACCCTGGCAACAAAAGATGAGGACAGTCGAACGCCGGAGCAATATCTCCGTGTGTTGCTGGATCATGGCTTCGATCCACCATCAGCAGAACGTGTCGTGAATTTACGTTACGGGCCGCTCGGTCCGAGCTTTCGGGAATCATTGCGGCGGACCTTCATGGGGGTTCCAAGAATCTACGGCTTTTCCTCCGTGGCCCCGCGAGGTGAGTGGAGCGCCGCGTTGTTGACACGATACTTCAGGAACAAGGGAGATTACGCGACCTATCTGCGCCGTGCGGCGGATCAACGCGGGCCGAACAGAGAAATCCTCATGGAGTTCAAGAATACCAGCCTCGTGCAGATGAGCGGTCTGGTTCCGTCCGAGTCGAGCGCCTCCGATCGGACCCTGATCTGTGCCGTGTATGACCAGACCCGGTCGGTGACGGAACGCCTGCGCATCGTGCGCCAGATTCTCGAGAGAGAAGATTCTCTTTCCTTCCTCCCGACACTGCAGGTGTTCTTCTCCCGGTATCCTCCAACAAAATATACCGGTGAGGCCCTCACCCTGTTCAATTCGATCCAGCAGCTTACTGCGGCGCGCGAGCAACTCCTGCAAGTCGTACACGATCTCAATATCTCGGCCTTGCAGATGGAACTGGCGCACCTCGGGTACCAACTCGGCTGGATCAGCGCCCCCGAATTCCGTCGTATCGCCATCACCGGTGTGCGCCAGTTACTGAGGGAATATCTGTCCAGTGAAACGGTCGACATCATGTGTGAGATCGGCAAACACGAGTCGGTCGGCGGATCGTTTCAATCCGAAGATCTGCCGGATTCTCTCTTCCGTGAAGCGCTCGGACTCCGTTTCGTAGAGTGTCTGCGACCCGTCGATGAACGGGTCAATCTTCGCATTGCCGAAGCGTTGGATTCGAAAGATGAACTGACCCGGCTGTGGGCCATCCATGTTCTGACTCATCGCCGTCCACTCGATGATGCTGTGATACGGAAGGTCGCTTTGTACCAGCACGATCCATCCACCGACTTTCGAACGCGCATCCAGTTCGTACTCAACCATCCACGCTGAGAGTCTGGGGCCTTATGTCGTGAGGGAAGATCTCGCTTCGTGCTGCACGCAGAGTCGGCTGCGAGTTTGAGCAGGATCTCGGGCGATCGACAGAGCCCTGGCAGGTTTTTCCCCCAGCCGTGTGTTCTCAGTCAATCTGGAGTAACATTTCGATCTCGACGGGAATATCGAACGGCAACTCCGCCATCCCGACGGCGCAACGCACGTGTCTGCCATTCTCTCCGAACAGCGACACCAGCAGGTCTGAACATCCATCGAGAACCGCCGGAGTCTGTTGAAAACCCGGTGCGCAGTTGACCATGCCGAAAACGCGGATTACCTGGCGGATCCGACTGAGGTCACCCAATTCCGCCTTGACGCTTGCCAGCATCGAAAGCGCTGTATCCCGTGCTGCCTGCTGTGCGCGGTCGAGTGTGATTTCTGCTCCGACCTTGCCACGACAAACCCCTTCTGCGGTGACCGGTCCGTGTCCACCGACGTACAACAGGTCCCCCACCTGTTTGCAACTCAGATAGTTACCCGCCGGCTTCGATACCGGTGGTAATTTGAGTCCCAGACTCGCCAGCTTCTCTTCGATAGAATCTGCCATGGAACCCTCCGTGCCGTGGTCGTTCCACATGCCCATATCCTGCCCGTGGGTCCGACACCATCGGGCGTACATCAGGTGATTTCGAGCTGCGAAGTTCCGGAAGGTTGTTGGCGGTCGAATCGGGGGGACGAGAAAACCGACAGCATCATATCCCCGAGGTTCATCCCTGTGTCAGGCGGATCCGAGTTCCGCAGATGACGATTTCATCCTCGCGGGCGGGGAGTTTGCGCTCTCTTGCCACGTTGAGGACCCGATCCCTGTCGGTGACGGAAATCTCGAAGGCACTGAGTCCCTCGCCTCGGCCATCCGTGTCCGGGACGAAATGGATCGTTCCTCTTTCGAGCTGGATTAAGTGTTCGTTTTGTCCCAGAGAGGAAACAGGCTGGGCGAGAATCTGTGCCCAGCGTCCCGCAAGAGTATGCGGATTTATAGATTGGAGAGCGACCGCCGTGATCTCTTTCACCGTTTCGGTTCGACGATGGTCGTGCCAGTCGGGACCTGCCCAACGCCAGGACTCAGGGGGACTTGCCGAGTCGACGGATAAAAGAGTTCCGCCTGTATCCTTGGGGTGGAGGTGTGTGCCGCGGATATCGTCGAGATCCAGGCTCCATACCGTTCGAATTCCGAGGTGTGCAAATCGAGTGCGATCCTCATCAAGTTGATCTGACTGCAGGAGAATCATGTACCCACCATCACCGCCTCGGTGTTCCAGATAACGTCCTGCCGTCGTATCGGGCTGAACGGGCGATACGACTTCCAGGAAGGTGTCGCCGATCGGCATGACTGCGTTCTGCAGTCCAAAGATACCTACGCCCGGATCACGATAGGCGACCTCGATTCCCAGAACGTTGCACAGATCATCGACCACGGGCGTTAAATCTCGCGCTACCAGGCAGACTTGTCGCAAACGCATCATGACCTTCCTCTCGCCGTTAATGCTTTCGGCATACCGTTTTCGTGTGATCCCATATCGCTACAGGGCAAAGCGGGATAGGTACAAGTGCGGAATCACCGTCGAGGGTAAGAAGGGGATCAGGAAGGTGAGATAAAGCAGAGCCGGCTGTCCCGGAGCGGTCCGTCTGCTGGTTTGAGATAAACGAAGCTGGTAATTTTCTGCCCGGTATTGCGCTGGAGCCCCGATGAAAATGACTGTTGATTCCACACTCGAGCAACATCTACAGCGCATTGAATCGTACATGCGTGGGTGTGGCCTATTGACCTTCCCTCATGTTGCAAGCCCGTTACGTACGGAACTGGCAGGCTTTATCCAGGGTCGAGCACCAGAAGTGGTGGACGAGTGGATGAAACAGATCGGGGCGGCATTCAGTATTCCTGAGAGCCAGTGGCCTGCTGTACGTGCATGGATGCATGAGGCGATGGGTCTCTGGGCGATGCACATCCGAGACCCACGGGATGTGCGAACCTACGTTTTTCTGAGAGGCCACGCACGGCGTGGTTTTATTTCCCAGTTTGCCGCGTCACGCTTCCTGAGTACGCAGATGAAATTGCGAAACCTCTTTTTGGAGCATCTACGGCGTGATTACGGAGACGATTCGGAAAAACACGATCGTATGAGATCGTTGTTTACGCAGGAATTCGAAGCACGCCTGCTGCATACGACCGATTTTTTCGTCGAGGGGCGAGAGGAAGACCTGAGGGAACAGGAGGCCGGCTATCGGCAGGCCACGGACAACGCTCCGGCAGCGATCTTCAAGGTCGACCGCGACTACGGAACCATCCTGGGAGCGAGCAAGGTGGCCGAGCGCCTCATTGGGTTGACCAGCGATCAAATGACCGGCATGCGCATCTGGGACCTCATGCCATCCTACGAGCGTCAACCGGCCATGCGTGTGCTGGAAGAAAGCCGGCAACGGGGGCATTCACATCGTGAGGATCTTCATCTGCAACGGCGTGACGGTGAACTCATCCCCGTTTTCTTCAACGTGGGGCTCATCGAGTACGGGGACCAGCATTTTTTCCAGGTCATCTGTGTCAACATTTCCGATCAGCGGCGACTCGAGAGCCAGCTCATCCAGTCGGAGAAGATGGCGGCGATCGGGCAACTGGCGGCGGGGATT
>CAZEWD010000034.1:0-5871 GCA_964515725.1 uncultured Binatia bacterium (SeqCode) | reverse complement strand
AGCGAGTTCCTGGAGGAACGCGTGGAGAAGCGCACCCGCGAGCTTGCTGCGGCCAACAAGGACCTGACCCAGGCCATGGAGCGGCTTTCCCAGGCGCAGAAGCAGCTCATCCAGTCGGAGAAGATGGCGGCGATCGGGCAACTGGCGGCGGGGATTGCACACGAAATTCGGAACCCGCTCGGCATTATCGCCAATGCACTCTATGACCTTGGGGAGATTCTGGACGGGGAGAATCCCGAAGTGAAAGAAGATCTGCGCATTGCCACGGAAGAGATGAGGCGGGTGCAGGACATCATCAATAATCTGCTGGAATTCTCCCGGGAAACGCGGGCCGAAGGGGAGGAGGGCGATATTGACGAGGTTCTTCGCAAAACGCTCCACCTGATGCACAAGAGTCTACAGAACGGTGGCGTCAGCGTAGTGACTGACTTTGGCGGCCTGGGCGTGTGTATGGTCAATCAGAATGCGTTACGGCAGGTGTTCCTCAACATCATTACCAACGCGGTGCAGGCGATGCCGGCAGGCGGCGAGTTGCGCGTGAACAGCGAACGTCTGGCTGATGGCCGTGTCCGGCTCGAGTTCAGCGATACGGGAGTGGGTATCCCGCCGGAGCACCTGACCGATATCTTCAATCCGTTCTTTACAACGAAGGCTCCCGGGCAGGGCACGGGTCTTGGCCTTTCCATCGTCCACTCCGTGGTCAAACGCTACCGCGGTAGTATTCGCGTCGAGAGCCAGATCGATCGTGGCACGACTTTCAGCATCGAATTCCCATTTTCCTGCGGGAGTGGTGAAGTAACCGAGGCGTTGCCGCCGGCCGGCACTGGATTGGCGTGACACAGATTGCCGGCATGCGTCGTGGGTCGAGTGGGACTCGCGGCCCATTGGATCTCGAGTTCCCAACCATATGAGTTCTCCCATCCGTACCCTGCTCGTTGAGGACGAAGTGAATATGGTCCGGACGCTCTCCAAGATTCTGGAGCGCAAGGGGTACCGTGTCGATGCCGCAGGAAATGGCTTAGAAGCGCTGCAGCGTCTGGAGTCGGTGGAGTATGAGCTGGTCATTACCGACCTCAATATGCCGCACATGGGCGGTATGCAGTTGCTTCGCGAAATGCAGACGCGAGGCTTGACGCCGGCGACCATCGTACTCACGGGGCACGGAACCATTCCTTCTGCCGTCGAGGCAATGAAGCTCGGCGCTGGAGACTACCTGATCAAGCCGTGCCACCCCGAAGAATTGCTGCTCGTTGCTGCGCGTCTGCTCGAAGTTCGTGAACTACGGCGAGAGGTCCGGCAGTTGCGCTACCAACTGAGACAACTCCCTCGCTACGGTGAGATCGTCGGGCAGAGTGCTGCCATGAACGAGGTCTATCGGATCATCGACGCGGTGAGCCGCAACAAGAGCAATGTCCTGATCTCCGGTGAAAACGGCACGGGCAAGGAACTCGTCGCCCGCACGATCCATGGGCGTGGACCGCTGGCCGCACAGCCCTTTCTTGCCATCAACTGCGGCGCCCTGTCCGAGACTCTGCTGGAGAGCCAGCTCTTCGGTCACCGCCGTGGGTCCTTTACCGGAGCCATCGAAGATCACGAAGGGGTGTTTCAGGCGGCCAACGGCGGCACGCTGTTTCTCGACGAGATCGCCGAGATTCCACTACCCCTGCAGGTGAAGTTCCTTCGCGCGATTCAGGAACGGGAAGTGACTCCGCTTGGATCGACGCGTCCCGTGAAGGTCGACGTGCGCATCATTGCGGCGACCAATCGGGATCTGGAAGAAGTGGTACGTTCCGGCCGGCTGCGTTCCGACCTTTTTTATCGGCTCAATGTCGTGTCCATCCAACTCCCGGCATTAAGAGAACGGCCCGAGGATATCCCGCCTCTGATCGACCACTTCATCGAGAATTTCAGCCACAGCTATGGCGTGCAGGCAAAGAGTGTCACGGCGGATGCCATGCAGAAGCTGGTGTCCTATGCCTGGCCGGGAAATATCCGGGAACTGCAGAATGCGATCGAGCGTGCCTTTGCCTTGTCGCTGGAGCCGGAGATCCGGGTTGAGGATCTGCCCGACGCTGTGCAACGCGGACAGACAATCGACGTGCGCCTGGAGGAAGGTGTGGGTACCCCGATCCTGTCCCTTGCCGAGATCGAAAAACAGACCATCGCGAGTGCCTTGCGGTACAGCGGCGGCAACAAAAACGAGGCTGCCCGGCTTCTCCGGATCGATCGCCAGCGCCTCTATAGGAAGATCGAGAAATACCGGCTCACCTGACGGGCCGGCGCTACCCCCCTCGATCTGCCTGACGGTGTCAGATTACCTGCAGAACGGCCGGATCGGATGGTTGAAAAGCACAGGAGTCGGTTGACACAAGGCATGAATCAGGAGTAGAAGCGGCGCCACGAGGAGGGTTGTTTCATGCGACGTTTCATGTTGGTGGCAGGGCTTGCCCTTGCGGTGATCCTGGGTAGCGCGAGTACGCCGGCTCCGGCAAATGCATCGGATTATACGCTGACGGCATCCGGCACGTGGCGCTCGAACGATGGTGTGCTGAACGGCACGTGGACGGCAAAATTCGATGTTGCCGGCTTCGATCTCAACGGAACACTCAACATTCTGGGAATGCCGGGTGTGGGCGAAGGAAACATTGCCGGTTCGTGGGATGCGCAGAACATCGGTTTCGGTGTGCTGTTTCTCGAACAGGAACTGGCCTCGTTCACCGGTGGTTTCGACGGCAAGAAGTTCACCGGGTCCTTTGAGAAGGGCAACATGATCGGTTCGTGGAGTGGCCTGTTATCCTCCATCAAACTGAGCACTGAGAATATCAACCCGATCATCAGCTCGAACATCCCGACTCTCCTCCTGTCGCAGGGCAGCGGTTCGTTTGGCGACCTCGTCGGCATTGCGGCGAAGCTCTACTCCGTTGGCCAGCAGATCACGAAGGTCGAGAACACGATCAACTTCGATCTGAACACGCCGATCCTGGCGACCTCTTTCGGGACGCCCGATTGTAGCGTGAATCCGCTCGTCGATGCGGATGCCTTCTTCGAATTCCTGCCGAAAGGTTGTTCGGGGACGACCTGCACGCAGGTTCGTGCGGTTGTGAATTCGCTGTCCGCCCTGCCGATTCCGGATGGTGCCCGCCTCTACACCTGTAAGGCCCGCATTGCGGCACAGGCTGCAACAGGCATCTACCAACTCGTTTCCTCCGCACTGAAGGCGCTGGATGTGCACAACATCGAACTGCCGATCAGCCAGCTTGCTGGCACGATCGCCGTGAAGGACCCGATTTCGAAGAAATTCGGAAGCTGCCACTGCAGCACGGTGGATCAAGCTGGTGCAATGCCCTGGGCAAGCCTGGCAGCGCCGCTGGCACTCCTCGTCATGCGCCGTCGTAGCCGCAAGCAAACCGCTCTTTAAAACACACCAACGTAAACTGCATCAGCAGAAAGGGCCGGCGGAGTATCTCCGCTGGCCCTTTTTTGTTTCCTGTCCCACGGCTCTTCGGCCTTGCTCTTCCAGCGAGACCCAGGCGTCCGCCGGATTCTGTGCAGATGGTGGCCTACCGGACACACCGAACGCCCAGTTCGGGCATTCGGTGTGTGTCAGGAAAGCAACACACAGGGACGGGTCGACCCCACCCCTGAATCAACCTGGGGAGGCTTGCAGCGCGGGGAGACCCGCTGCTTCACGCACTTTGGGATGGATGATTTCTCCGCCCCGAGCCACCATGGTCTCACGCACGATCTCATCTTCCAGATCCAGGACGAGTTGCTTGTCCTTGATCATGTATGTGAGGAAGGTCGTGAGGTTACTCGAGTACATCTGGCTGGCATGGTACGGCACGAGTCCCGCGAGGTTGACCGGACCGAGAATCCGCACACCGTGGGCCACCACGACCTCACCAGCAACAGTGCATTCGCAGTTACCGCCACGTTCCGCCGCCAGGTCTACGATGACCGATCCCGGGTTCATCCCCTGGACCATCGCATCGGTAATCAATACGGGTGCCTTCCGTCCCGGAACGTTGGCCGTGGTGATGACCACATCACTGTCGGCCACGGCCTTGGCCATCAGGGCCCTCTGCTTGGCATAGAACTCTTCGTCCTGAGCCTTGGCGTAGCCGCCACGATCCTCGGCACCCGCCGTCTCCAGTGGTAATTCCACGAACTTGGCGCCGAGACTGAGCACCTGCTCCTTTACGGCTGGGCGAATATCGTATGCGGAGACGACGGCGCCGAGCTTTTTCGCAGTGGCGATAGCCTGGAGCCCTGCTACGCCGACACCGACGATCAGGACGCGCGCGGGGGTAATCGTTCCGCCGGCAGTCATCATCATGGGGAAGAGTTTGGGGAGTGCGTCGGCACCAATCAGTGCAGCTTTGTAGCCGGCGATGTTGGCCATCGACGAGAGCGCGTCCATACTTTGCGCGCGTGTGATGCGAGGCATCATCTCGATTGCCATCGCAGTGACTCCCGTCTTGGCCACGGCCTGCAGCGCCTCTGGATTACCCAGGGCCCGCAAAAAGGCCACCAGGACCTGTCCTTTACGATACATGGGCAGATCGTCCATGCCGGTAGCGGGATTTGCGCCGGGACCCACGAGTTGAAAAATCACATCTGCGGTGGAGAAGACCTCAGCCCGGGTCTCTGCAATTGCGGCACCCTTGTCGCGGTACATCGCGTCAGTATACCCCGCAAGATAGCCTGCATCCTTTTCGACGATGACCTGACACCCCGCTTTTGCGAGCTGTGTCACCGAGTTGGGAACCAACGCAACGCGTCGCTCTCCGGGAAAGTTTTCCTTCGGTACGCCGATGATCATGTTTGGCCTTGTCCCTTCATCACAGCGGTATCGGCCGCTTCGCTAGAAGTCTGTCTGGAAAATCCTGCGCACACTATCGATCTCCTTGAGGGGATGGATTCCACGCGTTCCGTTTCGCAGATTGGCTGATGTATGTCGAGATCGGTGGCAGCGACTCTTATCTGGAATCGTCTGAAACCGGCATCGATTCGAGGGTATCCACTTGACGGAAAACTTCGTGCCGCCCTATGACCTCGGAGTCGACAACTATCTTCACCCGCGCAGCGGGTAAAGCATTCGAAAGGCAAGGGAATGAAGAAGGTTCTTGGGCTCGCATCACTCGTAGGTCTCCTCGTTTTGTCCGCCTGTGGCACGGACTATGTTCAAGTGCCGGGCGGCAAAACCTCACAGCCAGCGCCGATCAAGGTGATGACGTTCAACGTCATGTGTTCCTTCTGCATCGATCGGGAACATGATCCCTGGCAGCAGCGCCTCGATTATTTCCGGGATATTGTTGCCCGGCATGATCCGGATCTGATCGGAATCCAGGAACTCTCGCCACCGCCGATCAGTGTTGGCAACGAGGTGGATTCAATTCTGGAGAGAGCTCCGGGGTGGTCGGCGATCTATCATGTCGGCGGTACTACGGAAAATGATCGACCTTACCCCGATGCGACGATTCTCTACCGCACCTCGCGTTTCACCGAGTTGGAGCACGGCTCGTACTGGCTGAGTCCGACGCCCGACGAACCGTGGTCCACGGGTTTTGCATCCGTGCAGTTCCCGCGGATCGTGATCTGGGCCCGTCTGATGGATCGGGAACGGGATCGGGAGATCTTCTTTGCTTCGACCCATTTCGACAACAATGCGCCGAGCCAGGAACTCAGTGCACCTCTCGTGCAAGAGCGCACACGAAGTTTCGTCGACAGTGGGCCGGTGATTTTCGTCGGTGATTTCAACTCACGCCCGCATAGCACGGCTTACGGCATCCTCACGACCGATGCCAGCCGCGGCTTCGTCTTTCAGAATTCTTTCGATCTGGCGCCGACGCATGAAATCGTTACGAATCA
>CAZEWD010000033.1:15072-16112 GCA_964515725.1 uncultured Binatia bacterium (SeqCode) | reverse complement strand
CGATCGCGAGGACGGCAACCCGACTGGGCCGCCGCGTCACGAAGGTCTGCCCGTAACTCACCGGCGCGCCAGCGGGCAGATCCTTCACTTGCAGGATCTGGCTGGTGAGTCGAATCACAGGTCGTAATCCGTTCGGCGCGGGCGACACCGCCGGTGCCACGCCGTAGAGGATGACGCCGGGGCGAACCATGTTGAAATGAGTTTCAGGCCGGCTCCAGCTTGCAGCGCTGTTGGCAAGATGGATGTGCGGCGGTTCGAAGCCTGCCGCTCTCACCAACGACAGCGCTTCTTTGAACAACCCGAGTTGGTGGTCGGAAAACTCGCGATCGACGCGGTCTGAGTTGGCGAAGTGGGAGAACAATCCGTCGAATTCGAGCTGCGGCGACCGCCGCAGTGCATGGAGAACAGCCGGCAATTCGTGCAGTAGGACACCGACCCGTGCCATTCCAGTGTCGATCTTCAAATGGATGGGCAACGGACGTTTGAAATCTGCATCCGCCAGGTCCCGCGCCATCTCGGCGTGCAACACGGACACGCGCAAATCATACTCGAGCAACGCGGGCACGTCACAACGCTGCGCTCCGGTGAGCACCAGGATCGGCTTTCGGATACCCGCCTGCCGCAGTTCGATGCCTTCGTGCAGTGTGGCCACACCGAACCAGCCGGCACCGGCAGCGTCCAGCACGGGTGCCACGAGCGTGGCGCCGTGCCCGTATCCGTTCGCCTTGACCACCGCAAGCACCTTCACCCCAGAGGCCAGGCGGGTACGCAGCATCGCGAGGTTGTGCCGCAGCGCGGCCGCGTCGATCGCTGCGTAGGTGGGACGGCCCATGCGTTGTAAGATCATTCGGAGAGGAGAGTGCGTGGCAGATACCAACGGCGTTCCAGGTTGTAAAGGCAGGCGGCCGCCTCTATCGTCCTGGCCATGCACGTCACCTTGAACGGCGAGCAGAAGGTCCTGCGCGACGGTCTCACCGTTGCCGGCCTGGTGGCCGAATTGGGCCTGGCAGAGCGCCGCATCGCCATCGAAATCAATGGCA
>CAZEWD010000033.1:11878-15062 GCA_964515725.1 uncultured Binatia bacterium (SeqCode) | reverse complement strand
CGACTACACCCAGCATCGGATCGTTGAGGCCGACGAAATCGAAATCGTGCAGTTCGTCGGCGGCGGCTAGCCGGGGCATCGACGGGCCATCGGATCCGAGGGACCGGCGAGCCAGGCCACTGGTCCCACGGCGGCTCAGGACCGAACCAAAGTCGCAAATCGGCCGAGCAGACAAGCAAGACAGAGCACACCATGTTGGACACTTTTGAAATTGCAGACAAGAAATTCACCTCGCGGCTGATCGTTGGTACTGGCAAGTACAAGGATTTCAGCGAGACACGACAGGCGATCGAGGCCTCAGGGGCTCAAATGGTCACTGTCGCCGTGCGACGGGTCAACATCACCGACACGAGTAAGGAGAACTTGCTCGATTACCTCGATCCGTCCCGCTTCACGATCCTGCCAAACACAGCCGGTTGTTACACGGCGGAGGAGGCAATCCGCACCGCACGCCTGGCACGCGAGGCTGGCGTCGGGAATCTGGTGAAGCTGGAAGTCATTGGAGACGACAAAACGCTCTTCCCGGACGTCCCGGCAACGATCGAGGCGGCCCGCATCCTGGTCCGCGAAGGTTTTGCCGTATTCCCCTATATCAATGATGATCCCATCGCCGCCAAACGGTTGGAACAAATCGGCTGCGTCGCGGTGATGCCGCTGGCCGCGCCGATCGGTTCGGGACTGGGGATTCGCAACCCATTCAACATCATGATCATCCTCGAGCAGAGCCGAGTTCCGGTCATCGTGGATGCAGGAGTCGGGACAGCGTCAGATGCCGCCGCAGCGATGGAATTGGGCTGCGATGCGGTTCTCATGAATACGGCCATCGCGGGCGCTCGCGACCCGATCCGTATGGCCGAAGCGATGAAGCTCGGCGTGGAAGCTGGCCGCAAGGCCTTTCTGGCTGGAAGGATTCCACGCAAACTGTACGCCACGGCATCGAGTCCACTCGACGGTCTGATCGCCTGATTGCCGATAACGGCAGGCGCAAAAATGATCCGAGCCCCACGGCTCTACCTCGTCACAGACCGGCACCGCACCCGCGGCCGTCCTCTGGCTGAGGTTGTGGCGGCAGCGGTACGCGGCGGGGTCGACACCGTTCAGCTACGGGAAAAAGACCTGGGTGCGCGCCAACGGATGGAACTGGGGACCACGCTGGTCGCGCTCTGCCACGATGCGGGTGTGCGGCTGTTGGTCAATGACCGCGTCGACGTTGCGTTGGCAATCGGCGCGCATGGCGTGCATCTGCCCGGAAACTCGTTTCAGGTTGGGGAAGCCAGGCAACTTCTCGGCAATGACCGGATCGTCGGAGTCTCCACGCATAGTCTCGACGAAGCACGCAAGGCTGCCGAGGCGGGCGCCGACTTCGTCGTTTTTGGACCGATCTACGACACACCGTCCAAACGGATGTTCGGCCAGCCACAGGGGATCGAGGCGCTGCGTGAAGTGGTGGCTCGAACACCCTGTCCCGTCATCGCCATCGGTGGCATCACACCGGCCCACATCCCTGAAATTCGAGATGCGGGCGCATCTGGGATCGCGGTGATCGGTGCGCTCCTGGAATCCGGCGATCCGGCGGCGGCGGCCCAGGCCATGATCGGCAGACTGTAGGCTGCGGTGCGGCCGTGTCAACCAGCCCTCCCGTCAACTCGGGGCGCGAGCAGGATCGGCACGTAGACGACCAGGAAAATGACGAACGCCGCAGTGAACAGGATTCCGGCGGTCAGCATGACGTGCAGATAAGCCGAGGGGCCGGCAAGCGGGCCAAAGACCCGGATCACGGCTGCTGCGGCGAGCAGGCCGAATGAGATCGTCATCGGTCGTCCGACGGCCATTAAACGCCCGCTGTGTCCCAACGAGACGCGCGCCATCATCCCGAGGGTGAGCATACCGATGCCGCCGGCGGTAAGCGCATGTAACGCCGCGCTGGGAGTAAATTGGGGGATGAAAAATGGAATTCCGCGCAAGATCAATCCCAGGGCAACAAAGGCATGTCCTCCATGGAGCACCCAGAGGAGTGGGTATCTGGCGGTGTGCCGCGTACCCCATGTGGCCGATCGAGCCGCCACGGCAAGACCGGCAAGGAGCGCGACGATCGCACAAAACCGTTCATCGATCGCCGTAGCATCACACAGGACGAGCGCCGCAGCGCCCCCAGTGGCGAGATAGTCGAGGCGAGGAAGGTTCCGGATGATCTCGACTCCCGTCGCGTTGCGGGTAAACATCGGCAAGACTCGCGCCGTCATGACGATGATCATGAGGATGATGATATCGACGGCGACCCACGCCCCACGGCGAATCCAGCCGGGCGCAATCCCAAGTGCCCCCAGATGCATACCGAGGTTGGCAAGGAAGAGCGCCGTCAGCATGACCACAAACTGGTAGTTGCGCTGATTCCTGATGGCCAGGATGGGGCGCAAACAACCGATTGTCAGAGCCGGCAGAAAGCTCAGGTCGAGAACGGCCACCAGCGGACCAGGAAGATCCGCCGCAAACAGGACGGCAAGACGGCCCACAAGCCAAAGAGCTGCCAGACCGGCCAGGGGCGGGCCAACCACCGTTTCTCGATTGGTCCAGTTCCCTACCGCCGTCAGCAAGAATCCCCCAATGACGGCGAGGGTGAAGCCGAAGATCATTTCGTGCGCGTGCCAATAGATTCCACCGAAATAAGAGCCGGCCTGGATCCGTCCCTCCAGCACACACAGCCACAAGAGCATCGACAATGCAGCGTAAAGGCCGGCCAGAAGGAAAAACGGCCGGAAGCCTTTCGCCAACACGACCGGATGGACTCGGGAGGACGTTGTTGTCCCGCTGATCTGAATGAGAGGTATTTCTGCCATGTTTCTCCCTTACCTTCTTCTAGTCAGTTTCTGAATCGCCTCCGTTCCCTACGGCGCACCCGGGAAGGTATGGATCGCGTGTCATCGTGGCGAAGACATCGGCCCTCCCAGCACTGTGGATCGGAAGCAAAACGAACACGACGTCTCTTCTACCTACTAAAGAAGCCCGCGGCGTCAATTCACGAAAGCAAAACAATCTTGCAGTCTCTCGAAGGGTCCAATACAAGCGCTCCCCTCGACAGGGTCGTTGATTGCTTCGGGCTGTGCGGTCTCCGCACGGATGAACCCAGCGTACGATTCAGCAGGTGGGATCATCGAGCCGGAACCCTGGACGCGCCAGCCGGGCG
>CAZEWD010000033.1:9740-11868 GCA_964515725.1 uncultured Binatia bacterium (SeqCode) | reverse complement strand
GAATGACGTGAGGCACCGCGGCAAAGGACAGCGATTTCGTGCGAAAGCTCAAACACAGACGGAAACGGTTGCCCACAAGGCCGGCACGCCACACTGCGATCAACGTCAAGTGGGCTCCAGCCTGAGGAACGAGTAGAGAATGTCGCGCCGAACCAACGCGCCGGCTGGCGGCGCGGCTTCATTGACGGCACCGCAGCCCTGGCGCGCCGCCGCAGCCGCCGGCATTGCCGTCGTAGCGGCCATTTTGGCCTACACTCCTGCGCTCCGGAACGGGTTTGTCTGGGACGACCCTATCGTTCTCGATCAATTGCGCGCCATCCGCTCGTGGCGCGACCTGATCGACATGCCGCCGATCATTCCAAAATTCTATTACCGCCCGGTGGTCTTCGTCAGTTACCTCATCGATTACTCCCTCGGCGGCGGCACACCCTATTGGTTCCACCTGTCGGTTGTGTCGATGCATGCACTGAACACCGCTCTGGTCGCGCTCCTCGCAAGGCGCCTGTGGGGAAACGACTGGACGGTGGCAGGATGCGCCGCACTGCTGTTCGCCGTGCACCCCGTACATACGGAATCCGTGGCCTGGATGGCCGGGAGATCGGACGTGCTGTTGTGCACCTTCCTCCTGGGAACCGTTCTCCTCGCCGGACGCCATGAACGGATGTGGACGGCCGCTGCCGCGGGGGGGGCTTTCTTCCTCGCGCTCGGTTCGAAAGAAACGGCAATCGCCGCACTGGTGCTGGTTCCACTGGCGGACTACCTGCAGGTTCGCCGGCTGTTGTGGCTACGCTACGTTCCACTGCTGGTGGCAACGGCGATCTACTTCGCACTCCGGCACCACAACATCGGCGCCTTTGTCGGTGGCACTCCAACCCCCGCCGGCATGGCAGATGTCGTCCGGGATTTCCTGGCGGCGCTCGGAGTCTACTCGTTCCAGACAATTGTGCCGGTGGCTCTGTCACCCTACTCGCCGCATCTCCCGGCGGGAATCAGCTACCTCGCGGCTGGCGTCGTGACGCTCTTCGTAGGGACCCTAGCCGCAGGATGGGGGTGGTCTCGAGGAAGCGGTCCGCTCACCTATCTGGTCGCCTGGTTCTTTCTCACCCTGGCGCCGTCGCTCCTCGTCATCGTGCGACGCAGTGCGTCTGCCCTCATCGCCGACCGCTATCTGTATGCGCCGTCCGTGGCCGCCTGCCTTCTGGTAGCGTGGGCACTGCTGGCTCTGACACGCCGATGGAAGGCGAGCGACCTACCCGCAATGGCCCTGACAGCCGGGGTGGCAGCTCTGTTCATTCTCCAGACCCGTTCCTACACGCGCGTCTGGACGGACAATCTTTCCTTCTGGAGGGCGGCTTCGGGTCGAGAGACAGCGGATGCGCTGCCCTTGCGTGAGTTGGGAATCGCCCTTCTCGAAAGAAACAGACTCCAGGAAGCAGAAGAGAAACTCCTGGCTGCTGCCGCACTACCCGAGAACTCCGAATCCCGGGGCATGACGCTGAGCAACCTCGCAAGTCTCTACCGGCGCCAGGGCCGGATCGATGAAGCAATTCACACGTTGGAGCGCGCCATCGCGGTCGCACCGCATCCGGGGCTGTATCACAATCTGGGCCTGACGCTGATGAGCGCCACGGAGCGGGCGCAACAACGGGGAGATCAGGCCGCCGTGATCGAAGACATCATCAAGGCCCGCAAGGCGTTCGAAAGGGCACTCGAATTCGAGAAAGACCCGCGCCTCGCTGTCTACCTGACGCACTGGGACCCCGCCAAGACCCATGCTCTGTTGGGGCAGGTGCTGTTTTCGCTGGGAGAACGCGACAAGGCTCGCCAGCACCTGGAGACTTCCTTGCGGCTGCAACCGGTGGGACCCGCCGCCGAGACGACGCGACAGTACCTGAAGAAGTTTGGGCCCTGACCCCGTCTGCGGCAGTCGCCGTGCACCACCGGCGGACGAGCGTCCGACTGCGAAAAGGATCATCCGAAGGAACCTTGCGCACTCTGGTTGACAGAAATCTGCAAACAAATTAGTTGAGAATGAGTTTCAATATCGGACAGGGGAAACGGTAGGCATGGGGCGTTGATGAACGCCCCGTGCGGGGTTCAACGACAGAAAACCAAACAAGATGGAGGG
>CAZEWD010000033.1:0-9730 GCA_964515725.1 uncultured Binatia bacterium (SeqCode) | reverse complement strand
AACGAATCGGATTGACAGGCAGCGTGGCTCTGGGCCTCGCCCTCATCTGCGGCAGTGCCGTGGCGGATGATGCCACCACTCGACGCCGGGTGGAGGAACTCCAGCAACAACAGGAAAAGATGCAACGGATGCTGGACCAGCTCCGCAAGCAGGTGGAAAGCCCACAAGCTCCGGCCAAACGCGTCGATGAGGTCGAACGCCGGCAAGGCATCATGACCGAAGAGCTGCGCAAGCTGCGCGAATCCATCGTGCTGCCAGAAACGCGCGAGTTGAAAAGCATGTACGGGTTCGGACCCGCCGCCTCGAAAGTGTACGGAATCGAACGTGGTCTTTCGATCGGCGGTTACGGCGAAAGCAATCTGAAAGCCGTCGTGGCGGATAAGGCCGGGAAGAACAACAACGTCTTCGACATGGTGCGTCTCGTCTTGTACACCGGCTACAAATTCAACGACTGGATCGTCCTCAATACCGAATTGGAATTCGAACACGCCGTCACCGAGGACGGGAGCGACGGCGAGGTTGCCGTCGAGTTCGCCAATCTGGACTTCTTTCTCCACCCAGCCTTCAACGTACGCGCCGGTCTCGTCCTCGTGCCCATGGGCTTCATCAACGAAATGCACGAGCCTCCCTTCTACTTCGGTAATGTGCGTCCCGCCGTGGAAACGACGCTGCTCCCTGCAACATGGCGCGCCAATGGCATCGGGTTGTTCGGTGAACTGGCGCCCGGCCTGACGTACCGAACCTACGGTCTGACCAGTCTCGATGCCGAAGATTACCGTTCCTCGGGGTTGCGCGGCGCACGGCAGAACGGCAGCTTGGAACGCGCGGAGAACTTCTCGTGGGTCGGCCGGCTGGACTACGCATTCCTCCCCGGATCTCTCCTTGGAGGATCGGCTTACCTCGGCGATCAGGGACAGAACCGCAAGTATGGAGATCCGGCGATCCAGCGGAAAAAAGCCGACGTGTTTACACAGATCTATGAAGCCCACCTCCAGGTGCGCCAGGGAGGGGCCGAGTTCCGCACCCTGGGGACAATGACATTCGTGGATGACGTCACCGTCCTCTCCCAGGACCCCGATATCAACCAACCGATCGGCAATCGCATGTACGGCGTTTACGCCGAACTCGGCTACGACATCCTGCCGTTGCTCCTTCCCGATACGACACACTACCTGGCTCCCTGGGTCCGCTATTCGCGCACGGACACGCAAAACAACGTCGCAAGCGGTTTCAAAGCCAACAAGAATCAAGTCCGTGACTATTACGAAGTCGGTCTCCAGTATAAGCCAATCCCGCAGGTGGTGTTGAAACTCGACTATCGCAATGTTCACGCCGAAAGTGGGAAGCTGCCGGACGAGATTCGGATCGGCGGCGGTTTCGTCTTCTGATGCTGCAACGATTGCTGACAACTGCGATTCTGGCGGGGTTGGTCGCCTTCTGGGCCGGCCCCGCGAGCGCGGGGGTTTTTCATTCGCGTGACGAGGCGCTGGAACTCGCGTTTCCCGGCGCGGAAAGAATCACCCCGCGCGATTTCTACCTGACTCCCGAACAACGCTCTGAAATCGAGCATCTGGCCAAAGGCAAGCTGGATTCGGGTCTGCTCACGGTGTACATCGGCTACCGTGGCGAAGAAGTGCTGGGGTACGCCATCCTCGATACGCACCTGGTGCGCACCCTTCCGGAGACCTTTCTGATCGTGCTCACACGAGACGGATCCGTTTCGGCGACACACCTGCTCGCCTTCTACGAACCGCCAGAGTTCAGCCCCTCGGGGCGGTGGCTCGAACAGTTCTCGGGCAAATCCCTGAGCGACAACCTCGATGTCGGCCGGGGCATCGCCGCCATCACCGGCTCGACACTCACCTCCCGCGCCGTGGCGGGGGGTGTGCGCCGCGCCCTGGCAATCTATAAGGTGTTGTTGGGAGCAAAATAGCGCGTGCGCTTCGTCATCAGCGGGGAGTGGACCCGCAACAGCCTGTTGCGCGTGATCGTGTGGTGTTTTCTCATCTACACGCTCATCCTCTGGGTCACCAATGCGGGACTCTATTTTTCAAAGATGGGGCTGACTCCCGCCTCCGTCATCGAGTACTACCGCGGCAATGAAGAGAGATTCCTCCAGCCTCGTTCGCTGCAGGGGCTTCTCGAACAATTACACTTCCACAGCTTCTCCATGGGCATCCTCCTGCTGACACTGACGCACCTCCTGTTGTTCGTCCCGATCCCCACCGGCACCAAGGCATGGGGGATCGGGATTGCCTTCGTCTCGGCAATGACCGGGGAACTCAGCGGCTGGGGCGTTCGGTTTCTCCATCCGTCATTCGCTTACCTGAAAATTGCCTCCTTCCTCACACTCCAGGGCGTCATGCTCTGGCTGATGATTCGCGTCGGTCATGCACTGATTGCGAAGTTGCCCAGCGCCTATACGCGCACCAACCGGCCGGACTCAGGGTCCGCCGAGTGATCGCCGGCATCGGGTCGCTGGCTCTGCTTCTGGCCGGGACCGCACATGCCGATCTCTACCGCACGGGACAGGTCGTCATGGGCACGATCCTGAACGTGACCGTAGAGGCAGCGGATCCGACAACAGCACACCGTCTGGGAGACGAGGCCGTCGCCATCGCCCGGCATTGGGATGATGTGCTCACGACATGGCGCAGCGAAGGTGAGTTGGCACGGTTGAACCATCAGGAAGGAGCACGCAGCGCAATCAGCGACGATCTGCGACTTGCACTGCGGCAGATGGAGGAGCTGCACCGCGCAACGCACGGCGCTTTTGATCCGGCGGTCGGTCCACTGGTAGACCTGTGGCGGACGCCGCACACGCCTTCGCGACAACGCCTCTGGGCCAGACCTGTCGGCCTCACAGAAGTGCTCGATCTCGATCAGAAGGGCGCGCGTCTCGTCCATGGCGCTGCGCTGGACGCCGGTGGCATCGGCAAAGGAATCGCCCTGGATGCAATCCGCACCCACCTTCAATCTCAGGGAGCAGATGCGGCCTTTCTGGACTTCGGAGGTTCGAGTCAACTGGCCTTTGTCCGAAAAGGTGTCGAACACGAGCCATGGCAGATCGCGATCGCCGGAATGGCCGTGAATTCGGTTCTGGGCACCCTGGCGCTCTCTTCAGGCGCCCTATCGACCTCCCGTTCCTCCCGCCCCGGCGAACCGGCAGGGCCGATCGTGGATCCCCGCAATCGGCAGACCGTCCACGCCGAACGCTTGATCACGGTACTTGCCAAAACAGCGACCGCTGCGGACGCGTGGTCCACTGCACTCGTCGTCACCGGCCGTAAGGGGATCGATGTGGCCCGTTCCGCCGGTATCGCGGTGTTGCTGGAAGACGAGAAGGGTGTCGTACGGACGGACGATTTTCCGCTTGTCGCAGCGAGAGATGATCTCCACCACGCGGCGCAGGATTGATTATTCCAGAGGGGCCCCGAGTGCAGCCGGCGGACGCGTGGTCCCCGCATATCCTGCCAGGACCAGCAGTGTCAGCACGTATGGCAGCATCAGCGGGAATTGATAGGGGATGGGCAAACCGAGCGCCTGCACCTGGAACTGCAGCGCCGTGGCGGACCCGAACAAAAACGCCGCTCCCAGCACTCCCCAGGAAGACCAGCGGCCGAAGATGACGATTGCCAGCGCCACGAAACCACGCCCCGCCGACATCCCTTCGACAAAAGTCCTCGCATAGGCAATCGAAAGGTACGCCCCCGCCGCGCCTGCCAGCACACCACATCCGATCAATCCCATCGTTTGTGTGAATCGCACGGACACCCCCTGCGCCGCTGCTGCACGTGGATTTTCACCCACCATTCGCAGTTTGAGCCCCGCCGTCGTGTTGCGCAGAAAGTAAGAGAGCAGCGGCACAAGGAGGAGTGCGACATAGCCAAGCCAGGGAAGAGAGAAGAGAGACTCGCCAACGACCGGGATTTCCGAAAGGAACGGTAAGCGAACCAACGGGAACCCATCGATCGTCAGCGCCGCCCCCGTAACCCCAAAGACAGCCCGGTACGCGATCCCTGTGAGACCGGCTGCGAGAAGGTTGATGGCGGTTCCCACGACAATCTGATTACCCCCGCGCTGCACCACCACGGAGGCAAAGAGCACAGCCAGGAACACTCCCGCAAGGCAGGCGCCCACCAGCCCCAATACCGGCCACAGGGTTGCGTGACTGATGACCAGTCCCACGAAGGCCCCCGTCAACACCATTCCTTCCAGCCCGATGTTCACAACACCTGCACTCTCGGCCAACAACTCCCCTTGTGCAGCCAGCAGCAGCGGAACGGCCATCATGAGAGTCGATTGCAACATGCCGGCGAGGAAGTCAGGGCTCATCGGCCATTCCCCTTACGAGGCTCCCCCCACGAACGCAAGCGGCTTCGAACCCCCACGACGCTTGGAACACACCCGGCCCTCCGGTACAGAGAACCTGATGACTTCATCCCTCCAGAACCCGGGAAGGCACCGTGGCACCCATCCGTCTCGATAATGCACGGATCTGGCTAGCGCCGGCGAGTTCCGCACCCGAACGCTTCGCCGCGAATGAACTGCAAAGCTACCTGCAGCGCATGTACGGAATTTCCCTGCCAATCGAGTTTGCCGTGTCGATCCCGCCACTGACCCTGGCTTTGGCCCCGGGAATTCCCGCCCTCCCTTCCGGCGCCCCCCTCGCGCCAGACGCTTCGCGGATCGAAACCAGTGACACCGGAATTTTCCTGCAGGGCGGCTCCCCTCGGGCCGTTCTCGACGCAGCCTATGCGGCGCTCGAACAACTCGGTTGCCGCTGGTCCCTGCACGGCCCAGGTGAAGAATACGTCCCCACATACACCGGCAAAGCGCTCTCTTTGAACGCAACGCAAAGTGCCCCACCCTTCCGCACTCGGGGCTACTGCAGCGACCTCATGACCTGGCACTACACAGAGCCGGAACACTTCAAGAAGCGTCTCCCGGACGACCACTCTTTCATCGACTGGATGGGAAAGAGCGGCGCAAACACCTTCTTTTTCATCCGCCATCCGTTCGACACGCAGTCGACGATCACCGAACTCTTACCCGACTTCCAGCGTCGCGGCATTCAAGTGGAGTACGGTGGGCATATCATCCCCCTCCTTCTCCCCCGGGAACTGTTCGCCCAGCGGCCAGATTATTTTCCCGCATCGGCTTCGGGCGAACGGTCGTCGAATGGAAATCTCTGTGCCAGCAGCGAAGGAGCTCTTGCGACGGTGAGCCAAAACGCCGTCCAGTTCGTATGCGACTTCCCTGAAACGAGCGTGTTGCATGTCTGGGGCATGGATGTTCTTCAGGGGGGTTGGTGCCAATGCCCGTCTTGTGCCTCCCTCGGCCCGCAAGAACAGAGCTTGCGTGTGTGCAACGCCATTGCCGCCGCACTGGCAGCATCCGGCAGCCCTCGTCCCGTCTGCTACCTCGCCTATCACGACACGCTCGACGCTAACGTTTCTTCCACTCCGCATCCGAATGTCCTCTGCGAATTTGCTCCACGCGAGCGCTGTTATGGACACGCATTGAACGATCCGGACTGTGACACGAATCGCCGGTATGCCCGGGCCCTCGAGGCATACGTCCATCGATTCGACGGCCGAGTCCGCCTCTTCGAATACTACGGAGATGCCATTCTCTACTGCGGCTGTGCCGTCCCTCTGACAGAAATCATCCGCACGGACATGGCGTATTACCGTGGGCTTGGAATCCACGATGTCCTGATGTTGCAATTCGGGAAGTTCAGCGCCTGGGCCTATCCGATGAACTTCCTCGCGTTTGCGGCAGCGTGTCGTGGAGAGTTGGGCCATGACGCCACGGCGGCATATTCCCGGCGATTCGGTGAGGAGGCGGCCGTTGCAAGCGCGATCTATCAGGAACTCGAGACGGCGCTTCGTCCGGTCGTCACGTACGGCGACCTCCGGCTGAAACCGCGCGATTCCGCCGCCGCACAACGGCTCCACCTCAAGCTCGGGCTCCTCGTACCCGAACTCTGTTCGCTCGCCGCACGCCTGGCGGATTGCGACGATCCGCGCCTGCAGAGTCAGGCTACCCTCCTCCGCTACACTCAGACCCTGTTCGCCGGTGTTGCCCGGTCCATCGAAGGGAGCGATGCCGGCGTGGTTTTCGCCGAGGCGCTCCAGTTCATCGATTCCATCGCATCCGACATCAAAGGAACGTGGGGAGAACTCGACCTGCCAATCCTCCACTCCATCCACTCCGCCGGGTCCTTTTTCCCAGCCGACTAGGAGAAAACATGCGCCGCCGGACAAAATTCGCATTGGTTCTGTTTCTCCTCCTGCTCGGCAGCCTCTACTTCTTTCGCTCGACCTCTCGCGGGCCTCACATCCCGAACAACAGTGTCCTGATTCTGGACATCTCTGGGGAGTACGTGGAAGCACCACCGCAGGACCTCCTGGGCCGGATCATTGCCCGTGGGGAGAAAACCCTCGCCGAGTTGTTGTTCACCATCCGCGCGGCGAAGGGGGACGATCGCATCAAAGCCGTGATCGTGCGGATTGCCGGATTTCGCACCGGATGGGCCAAAACACTCGATATCCGCGAAGCCCTCACCGACTTCAGGCAATCCGGTAAGCCGCTGCTGGCCTTTCTCGAACAGGAAGCGGGCGCAAGCAACGCCGCGTACTATCTGGCCAGTGCCTGCGACCGCGTGTATCTGCCTCCCAGCGCGAGCGCGCCCCTGTCAGGGCTCGCCAGCCACTTCGTTTTCCTGGGCGGGCTATGGGAAAAGCTCGACATCGAGATGAACGTCGAGAAGATTGCCGAATACAAAACCTTCGGCGACATGATCGCAGGAAAAGAAATGACTCCGGCACACCGCGAGATGAGCAACTCCCTGCTCGATAGCATCAACGAGCACTTCATCGGCACGATCGCCCAGGCTCGGGGTCTGCAGCCCGACGAGGTGCAAGCCCTGATCGACCGCTGTCCGGCAACGGCCGATGAGTTCATCGATGCAAAACTCGCCGATGGATCCAAGTTTCTGGAAGATCTCCACGAAGAACTCGGAGGGGAGCAGGCACCACTCGTCGACCTACAAGACTACGTACAGGCTGCATCCAGATCCATGAGATCGAACACGACGGCAAGAATCGCAGTCGTTTACGGGGTCGGCGGGATCGTCAACGGCTACAGCCACAGCGGCGTACAGGGCCAGATGATGGGAGCGCGCACCATCCGTGAAGCATTGCATGAAGCAGCCTTGGATGACGACATCAAAGCCATCGTGTTCCGGGTCGACAGTCCGGGAGGGTCTGCACTCGCATCGGACCTGATCTGGCGCGCGACACAGGCAGCGCTGAAGAAAAAGCCCGTCATCGTTTCCATGTCGGATGTCGCGGCATCGGGGGGTTATTACATTTCCGCTGGTGCGTCGCGGGTTCTTGCGCAACCGACGACACTGACGGGTTCGATCGGCGTCGTATTTGCCCGGCCGAATATCCATGGTCTCCTCGAACGGCTGGGGATCCACACGGAGACACTCACGCGTGGGCGCTATGCGGCACTTGACGATCTCACTCGGGCGCTCGATGCAGGCGGGCGCGCAAAGCTGATCGCTCAGATGCAGCATGTCTACGACGTGTTCGTCAGTCGTGTCGCGGCAGGTCGCGGCCTTTCTGCGGATCAGGTGAACGACATCGGACGCGGACGCGTCTGGACCGGATCTCAGGCGGCTCACAACGGTCTGGTAGATGAACTGGGAGGTTTCTGGGCTGCAATCCGGGCAGCCAAGACTGCGGCAGGACTCGATCCCGACCTGGAAGCGGATCTCGTCTACTATCCGCGGGGCAAGGGTGTTCTCGATCGTATCTCGCAGGCTCTCCAGGGTGGCGGCCTGGCCGTCCCACCGGAAATCCGTGAGATCCTCAATACACTCCCGGCGGTCCGAGAACCCGGCGTTCTGGCTCTCATGCCCGAACGGATCGACATGGAATGAGTCTGATCGAAGCCGCACGGGGCGCTCTTACGTCGGGGGCCCGTGTCATGTAATCTGTGCGCATCGTCATGAGCGGCTCCCCACTCGTCCTGTTCGGCAACCGTCTCTCACCGTTTGTCGAGAAGATCGCCCGTTGCTTGCTACTGAAACGCCAGAGCTTCGATCTCGTCGAACCGACGAGCCCGTTTGAATTCCCACAGTGGAATCCGCAGACCCGCAAGATACCGGTCCTACAGATCGACAGTGAACGCATCGTCGACTCGACGTTCATCGCGCGCCGGCTGGATGAGCTTTTCCCCGATCCACCGCTGCTGTCGAAGATCGCCGTCGTCGCTGCGGCACAACGCAACCTCGAGGACTGGTCCGACGAAGCGTTCTACTGGTACTCGATGGCGTTGCGGTGGTCACCCGAATACGCTGCTGCGACGGCACGGCAACTGGCACAACGAATGTCGGCTCCCTGGAAATACCTGGCCCGCGCCGTCTTGCCGAAGCAACTCCGAAAAGCCGTCATCGCACAGGGTATGGGCCGTCTGCCAACGACTGTGGTTTTGCGTGAACTGGCGCACCATCTGGACGATCTCCTGCTTTTGCTTGCCGACAAACCGTTCTTTTATTCACGCATGCCCAGCATCGCCGATTTTGCGCTGTATGGTCAGTTCACACTGCTATGTTCCGGACCGACCCCGGAGGCCGGAGCCCTGTTCGATCGGCGGCCGGGTCTGCTCGACTTCATGAGGCGTGTCGAAGACGCTACGGCGGGCTGACGTGTGGCAGCCGACCAACCCGGACAGGGCGGTGCTGAACCGAACCGGCTGACGGAACAACGACATTCCGTAGCGGCGCGCCCCGAGGAGCTGCTGGACCTTCCCCCCATGAAGGCAGTGATCCGGCTGGCAACTCCGACGACGCTGGTCATGTTGATCGCCGCGACCTCGAATGTCCTTTATACGTATTATGTCAGCCGGCTCGGGAACGATTCGATTGCAGCAGTATCCCTCGTATTGCCGATTTCCCTGATTGCCATCACGGCCATGGGCGGTGGCATCGGCGCTGGCGCCTCTTCCGCCATTGCACGCGCTCTCGGCAGGAAACACCGCGACGACGCGTCCGCCATTGCCGAACATGCGATGCTGCTCTCCCTGTGCATCGGACTTGGCTTTGCCGCGGCCATTTGGCTCGGTGCTGAAAGGCTGTTCACACTCATGGGCGGACGTGGCGTCATCCTCGAACAGGCGACGCTGTTCGCCAAGGTCCTGTTCGGCGGATCGATGATTTCTTTTGCCGCCGCCATGCTGGACAGCATCATGCGTGGCGAAGGGAACGTCCGCATTCCCGCCATCTGGTCGAGCGCCGCACTGGGGCTTCAGATCCTGGTCACCCCGTTGTTCATGTTCGGATTCGGCTGGGGATTGCCAGGAGCCGCAGCAGCAATGCTGGCATGCCAGTCCATCGCCATCGTACCGCGCGCCTTTTACGTGTTCGGGGGCGGAGGGGTAGTACATCCGCATGTGATGCCACAACGGTGGGGGCCGGGAGCCCTGATTGAAATCTTGCGTGTCGGGGTTCCCGCCTCCTTGTCCACCCTCATCAACTACCTCGGCTTGATGGTTCTCACGGGCGTGGTGGCCCGGCTCGGAGACAGCCACCTTGCTGCATACGGCCTGGGAACACGTGTCGATTTTCTCTTGATGTCACTCGCTTACGGTTTCGGTGTTGCCGTGCTGACCCTGGTCGGACTTTCCACCGGGGCACGGCAACGGCACCGCACGAAGG
>CAZEWD010000032.1:955-16229 GCA_964515725.1 uncultured Binatia bacterium (SeqCode) | reverse complement strand
ACGCCTTCGAGGATGATTCCTTCCTCGAGGACCTTCATCGTCTCTTCCTTCAGTTGTTCACGCTCGCGTTCGAGTACGTTGCGGCGCGAGACGACAACATTGCCACGGGCTCGGTTGAATTTCAGAATCTCGAACTGGGCGCGCATCCCCATGTACTTGTCGAGATTACGAGGGGGGCGAATGTCGGCATGCGAACCCGGCAGGAATGCAGGCACTCCCACATCGACTTTCAGGCCGCCTTTGACCTTGCCGACGACGAGACCTTCCACGGTCTGTCCGTTGTTGAATGCCTCTTCGATGTCGCGCCAGGCACGGAACTGTTCCGCTTTCATGCGCGAAAGGTGCACGCCGCCCTGCTCGTTGTCGGCGCCATCGAAGTATACTTCGATCTCGTCACCCGGCTGCACCTCGATGGTGCCTTCGCGGTCGGTGAATTCCTCGATCGGAATGAGGCCTTCAGACTTGAAGCCAATGTCGACGGTGACGAAGCTGGGCGAGACGTGCACAACGCGGCCTCGAACGACTTCTCCCGGCTTTGGCGCCTTCAGACTCTGTTCGAAGAGCGCACCAAAGTCGTTCTCACCGCTAGGCGCGGCGGCGTCTCTTGCTTGTTCCATGTGGATGTAACCCCCTGGGGATGAGCTCGCGCTCTTCATATCGCCGTGATTATTGGCTTTCAAGCGCGGCGGATCTTGCTGCGACGATGTCGTGCAGTGTGCGCACTACGTTGTCGATACTCATCGTCGTTGTGTCCAATACGATTGCGTCTTCGGCCGGACGAAGCGGTGAATGTTGGCGGTTGCGATCACGCGCGTCACGTTCCGCGATCTCGCGTTCCATCTGTTCGAGTTCCTTTTCCGTGACGACTTGATGGAGTTCCGACGCGCGCCGCCGAGCGCGCTCGCGCGGCGATGCATCGAGGAACCCTTTTACCGGAGCATCGGGAAACACGACCGTGCCGATATCGCGCCCTTCCATGACCACACCGCCCGCTGCGCCCAATGCGCGTTGCATCGCTACGAGCCGCTCGCGCACCACGGGCACGGTCGACGTCTTCGAGGCCCATTGCGCCGCTTCCGGTGTACGGATTTCATCGGTGAGGTCACGGCCGCCGGCAAGCACATGCACCCGTCCGTCGTCGTGTTCCTTGAACTCGATTGTCGTACGATCACAGAGCGCGGCGAGCGCCGCACTGTCGCTGAGGGGAATGGATTGTTCCGCTGCCAAAATACCGATGACGCGATACATCGCGCCTGTGTCTACGTAGCGATAGTTCAACCGTTGTGCCAGCCGCCGGCTCACCGTGCTTTTGCCAGCACCGGCCGGACCATCGATCGCCACCACGATTTTCATCGGCGTAGGCTCTCCAGACGTTGGAAGAAATCGGGAAACGTCTTACGCACACACTGCGGATCACGGATTCCAATACCTTTTGTGCGCAAGCCGACCAGCGACAGGCTCATGGCGATACGATGATCGTCGTAGGTGTCGACGTCCCCGGCCTGCGGCTGGCCTGGATGAATGGTGATGCCATCCGCCCACTCTTCGGTGCGTACTCCCAGCCGGCGCAACTCGGTGCTCATCGCACGCAGCCGGTCGCTTTCCTGCAGCCGCAGGTGCGCCACGTTGCGGATCGTCACCGGCGCATCGGCAAACGGCGCGATGGCCGCCAGAGTGGGCGCTGTATCAGAGATGGCGTTCATGTCGATGTCGATGCCGTGCAATGCGCCAGTCCCACGCACTTCGATGAAATCGGTGCCCCGATCGACGTGTGCCCCCATCTGCTCGAGCACGCCGGCGAAACGCACATCGCCCTGCAGAGAATTCGTTCCCAGCCCTGTGATGCGCACCCGTCCACCCGTCAAGGCTGCCGCCGCCCAGAAGTAGTGCGCTGCGGAAGCGTCAGGCTCGATGGTATAGTCGCGCGCCTGATAGCGCTGGGGTTCGATGACATAGTGGCGATAGCCGTCGCGCTGCACGAACACTCCGAAGTCCTGCATGACAGAGAGGGTCATGTCGATATACGGGAGTGCGATCATCTCTCCTTTCACTTGAAGCGTCACCGGCCCCCGGGCGTACGGCGCAACTTGCAACACAGCGGAAAGGAACTGGCTGCTCCGGGTCGCCTGGATCGTTGCAAGTCCTCCGTTGAGTCCACAGCCGCGCACTCGCACGGGGGGACCACCCAGCGGTGTTTCGCTTTGCACGTCGGCGCCGAGCTGGCGCAGCGCGTCGAACAGCTCCGCGATGGGCCGTTGCCGCATGCGTTCCGTACCGTCGATCCGGTACTCGCCGTGTCCGAGGCACAACGCAGCAACGAGAAATCGCATGGCTGTCCCCGCATTGCCGGCAAACAGTTCCGCGCGAGGCGCGGGGATGTTTCCGCCTTTACCCTGAACATGGAAGAGTGTGGCCGCCGCGTCTTCCGTCACGTCGATTCCGAGGCGCCGCCATGATTCCGCCATGTACTCGGTGTCATCGCTGAACAGAGCGCCGCGGAGCGTGCTGGAGCCATCAGCGAGCGCTGCGATCAGCAGGGCGCGATTGGTAATGCTCTTGGAACCGGGAACCTGGACCGTCGCGTCGGGCGGGCGGGCAAGCGGCTGAATGCGGTAAACGTCGCTCATGAATTCTCACCCCTGGAATTCGAGCGCGAATGACTCGCACGTGCTCGTGTCAGCCACTCCCTGAGACGCTCACGATCGCCAGCCCTGATGACATCGCGCAATCCGGACAGCTCGGCCGTGAATCCAGCGACGGCGGCTTCGATCGCTCTGGCATTGGCAAGGAAGATATCGGTCCATGTTTCCGGAGCACTGGCTGCGACGCGCGTCACGCTCTGGAAGCTCGGGCCTGCAAACTCGGTGGCACTGGCATCGGCGTACTGCAACGCCGCAATGATGCTAAAGGCAATGGCGTGTGGCAGGTGGCTGATCCAGGCGAAAATCTCGTCGTGGCGCGCCGCATCCATCTCATGCACTTCCATGCCGACACCTCGCCACAGATCACGGATGCGCGCCGTTGCCTCCGGCGTCGATCGTGTCCCCGGCGTCAGCACACAACGCCGGCCCTGAAAGATCCCGGCGTCTGCCGCTGCCGCGCCAGAAAATTCGGTCCCCGCGATCGGATGGGCGCCGACGAAGGCCACGCCATCTGGCAAGGCGTTTTCGATTTCTCGCAGAACGGCGACTTTCACACTGCCCACATCGGTGACCACCGCATCGGATCTGAGCGCTGGCGCCATGGTACGCAGGACGGGTGCGAGGGATGCGACGGGGACGGCCAGGACGATCAGGTCGCTACCTCGAACGGCATCCTGTGGGTCGTGCGTGGCGTCGTCGATCATGCCACGTTGCCGGGCGATGGCGAGATTTGCGGCGCTTCTGCCGAGTCCCACGACTTTTCCGAACAACCCGGCGTGACGCGCCGCCAGGGCAAGTGAACCGCCGATGAGACCGACGCCGGCAATGGTGACGCGCTCAAAAAGCGGTGACACTCAACCCCCCGCCTCGCAGCACGTGCTGCAAGGCCGATATACACCGCTCATTTTCCGCCATGGTGCCGATGCTGATGCGTACGTGCTCCGCAAAGCCGTACACACCCATCGGGCGCACGATGACCCCCTCGCGCAACAGAGCCTCGTAAATGCGGGCCGAGTTGCCGACACGCACCAGGACGAAATTGGCCCAGCTCGGCACACACTCCAGGCCGAGGCGGGCGAATTCCTGCCGGAAAAATTGCATGCCCTCGGCGTTGCAGCGGCGCGTGCGTTGCACGTGTTCGTCATCGTCGAGAGCCGCCAGTGCCGCCAGTTGCGCCAGGCTGCTTACGTTGAACGGGGCTCGCACCCGATTCATGACCTCGATCATCGTCGGGTCCGCACAGCCCCAGCCAATGCGCAGGCCGGCAAGGCCGTAGATCTTCGAAAAAGTGCGTAATGTGATGAGCAACGGATGCTTCGCGTGGGCGTTGAGCGAATCCGGGTACTCCGCGTCATCGACGAATTCGAAGTAGGCCTCGTCCATGACGATCACGACATGTCGCGGCACGGCAGCCAGAAATGCCTCCCACTGTCGCCGAAAGAAGATCGTGCCAGTCGGATTGTTCGGATTGGCGAGGAACACCATACGCGTGGCTGGTGTAATGGCGTCGACAATGGCTTCCAGGTCGTGGGTAAAATTGCGCAGCGGCACGATCCGCGCGCGACCGCCCTCGGCCTGCACGACGAGCCTGTAGATCACGAACGCCTGGTCGGCCATGACGGCTTCGTCACCGCGCTCCATGAAAGTGCGCACCGCCAATTCGATGACTTCGTTCGAGCCGTTACCGAAGATGATCGCATCAGCCGAGACACCCAGCTTTTTGGCCAGTGCGCGCTTCAGGTAATAACAATTGCCGTCGGGGTAGCGGTGCAGATTGCCCAACCCCGCCGTAATCGCTGCCACCGCTTTCGGTGAAGGTCCGAGAGGGTTTTCGTTCGAAGCCAGTTTGATCGAGTCGAAGATGCCGTATTCCCGTTCGAGCTCTTCGATCGGCTTCCCCGGCGGATACGGAGCGAGCGAACGGATCCAATCGGGCACCAGCTCTTTCAGGTCGATCGTCATGGCCGTCCCTGTCTCCGTCTCGCAGCGCTGGATACGGGCCGGTCTCCGGCTGGCGTGGTATACGCCCCCATCATCGCCTGCCACGTTCGCATTGTGTGTGGGCCCGATCTGCCACGGAAGGAAGTCTTCATGAGGAACATCACCTAGGGTCGCAGAGCTGCCGGGTAAGAGCCGAGCACTTTCGAAAAGAGGCAGCGGTTTGCCACATCGACCAGCGCCTTGGCCACGTGCGGATCCTCACGGTGCCCGACCATGTCCAGAAAGAATACGTACTCCCAGGCGCGCCCTTTCAGCGGCCGGGATTCGATGTTGCACAGACTCACCCCGTTGTCGGCGAAGGGCTGGAGCACGCTGTACAGGGCCCCGGCCCGATGCGCCGTCGACAACAACATCGACGTCTTGTCATCCCCACTGGGCCGCCCCACACCGTCCCGCCCGAGCACCAGAAAACGGGTGTAATTATTGGCAAGGTCCTGAATGTTGGCGGCGATGATCTGCAGGCCATAAAGATCGGCGGCGATGCGGCCGGCAATGGCTGCGACACTCGTTTCGCGCCGCGCCCGTTCGGCAGCCGCGGCATTACTTGCTGCCTCGACCAGCGGGATCCTGGGATAGTGTTGGCGCAGCCAATTCCGGCACTGAGCGATGGATTGCGGGTGGGACACGATGGTGCGGATACGGTCCGGACGCCCGCTGCGGGAGAGCAGGCAGTGTTCGATGCGGAGTTGTGCCTCGGCTTTGATGGTGAGTGGCGAATCGATGAAGCGGTCGAGCGTGGCCGCCACCACCCCTTCCGTCGAATTTTCTACGGGTACGATTCCGTAATCGACACGATGGTGTTCCACTTCGTCGAAAACGTCACTGATACTGGCAACCGGAACGATTTCCGTCTGTGTGCCGAATTGCTCGATGACGGCCTGGTGCGAGTAGGTGCCGAATGGTCCGAGGCAGGCAATCCGTAGCGGCTGCTCGAGTGACAGACAGGCAGCGATGATTTCCCGGAATATCGGCCGTATGCGTGCCGCGTCGAGCGGTCCCGTGTTTTCCTTGAGGAGGCGCGAGAGAATGTGTTTCTCGCGCGCCGGCACATAGACCGGAGCGCTGTTGCGACGCTTTCGCTCGCCGATCTCGATGACGTACCGTGCCCGCTCGTTGAGGAGCTTCAGGAGTTTGTCGTCGATACGGTCGATGTGGGCGCGAAGGGCATCAAGCGTGGTCGGACGTGGCAAGGATCTCCCCCGAAGACACACGGCGCCCCACCGGCGCGTGGCGGATCGCCACGCTCGTTGCACCCCAACCAGCCGATGTCTTCATGGATTCGGTATTCAGGACCGCCGTCAGGTAGCCCAGGTACGCGGCGAATGCAACGCAGTTTTCCGGAGCCTGCGGGGATTCAGCCTTGTACACGGCGTCTGAAGTGACGCCGCATCAGCAGCACACCTGCCGCACTCAGCCAGAGCCATGCCGCCGTGCGCGTTCGCGGCGCTGCCGGATCGAGGTTGCAGTTGCAGGCGTCCTTGTCGAGACTCAGGTCGGCGTTCACACAGGTGCGTGTGTCTTCATCGCACACGGCGCCGGCGGCGCAGGGGTTACCGGACGACACACAGGCTTTCCGTTCCGCGTTGCAGGTTTCAATTCCGTTGCAAAACAGGCCATCGTCGCAGTCCCGCGGTTGCCCTTCGCACAGCCCCTCACTGCAGTTCTCGTTGACCACGCAGAAATTGTTCGTCTGGCAAGGGGTGCCGTCCGGTTTGGAGCCGGGACACAAACCCGTGGCCGGGTTGCACTCTCCGATGTCGTGACACGGATCCGGGATCGAGCAGTCCTTCACGGTGCCCGTGCAGACGTCGTTGCGGCATTGATCGTTGCTCGTGCAGAGGTTCGCATCGTTGCAGGCCGTGCCGTCCGGTTTGGAGGCGGGGCACCGGCCGGTGGCGGCATTGCATTCTCCCGCTTCGTGACAATCATTGGCGGCCGAACAGTCTTTGGGCGTTCCCTCGCAGGAATCGTTGGAGCAACGGTCATCCAGCGTACAGAGATTGCTGTCATTGCAGGATGCGCCGTCTGGCTTCGATCCCGGGCACCGGCCGGTGGCCGGGTTGCACTGCCCGGCGTCGTGGCAATCGTTTGCCGTCGAGCAGTCTTTCACGGTTCCCGTGCAGAGGGAGCCGAGGCACTGATCGTTCTGGGTGCAGAGGTTCTGGTCGTTGCAAGCCGTGCCGTTCGGCTTCGGATTGGGGCACAGCCCGGTGCTCGGCTCACACAGTCCTACGTCATGGCACCCGTCGGCCACCGAGCAGTCCTTGCGGCTGCCGAGGCAGTGTGAATTCACACACTGATCGCCGATCGTGCAAAGATCGTGATCGGAACAGGGGGTGCCGTCCGGCCTGGGGTTGGGACACATCCCGGTATTCGGATCGCAGAGGCCGGGATCATGGCAGTCGGTCCCGATCGAACAGTCGATCGTGTTTCCTGTGCAGATGGAACTCAGGCACTGGTCCTCCGTGGTGCATGGGTTCCCGTCGTTGCAGATGGCGCCATCCGGCCGCGCATTCGGGCAGAGTCCGGTGACCGGGTTGCACGCTCCCGCATCGTGGCAACCGTCTGCAATCGAGCAATTCTTCGGGCTGCCGGCACAGAAAGAGCCGATGCAGTGGTCCCCGATCGTGCACAGGTTCTGGTCGCTGCAGGGGGTACCGTCCGGTTGTGCATTGGGGCATAGACCTGTCGCCGGATTACACCGGCCCGCGTCGTGGCACTGGTCGGCAACGGAGCAATCTCTTTCGGTGCCGAGGCAGACCGACTCCTGGCATTGATCGGCTGTCGTACAGAGGTTCTTGTCATCGCAGGTCGTGCCGTCCGGTCGTGGGTTGGGACACAAACCGGTGTTCGGATCGCAGATACCGGCGTCATGACATGCATCGGCGACCGAGCAATCTTTTACGAATCCTTCACAGATGCTGCCGATGCACCGGTCTCCCATCGTACAGCGATTGCCGTCGTTGCAGGGAGTGTCATCGGATCGCGGATTGGGACAAAGGCCGGTCTCGGGATCGCACGATCCTGCGTCATGGCATTCATCGGCAGTCGAGCAATCCTTGGCTTTCCCGATGCACAGGCTGTCTTCACAGTGGTCGGCCGTGGTGCAGAGGTCATTGTCTGTGCAGGGTGTGCCGTCGGGGCGTGGATTGGGGCACAAACCGGTGTTCGGATTGCAGACACCAGCATCATGGCAGGCATCGGCAGTCGAACAATCGATCTTTGCGCCGATACAGATGCTGCCCTGGCAGGCATCGGCCCGGGTGCAGAGGTTGGCGTCATCACAGGGAGTTCCATCCGGCCTGGCGTTCGGACAAAGGCCCGTGGCAGGATCACACACACCGGCGTCGTGGCACTCGTCGGCGGTCGAACAGTCCTTCGCCGTGCCAGCGCAGACCCCGGCCGTGCAAAAATCGCCGTATGTGCAGAGATTCTGGTCGTCGCACTCAGCCCCGTCCGGTTTCACCGGATCGGAGCACAATCCGGTAGCCGGATCACAGATGCCTGCTTCATGGCAGGAATCGGCAGCCTCACAGATGAGAGGCGCAAAGACACACCGGCCATCCTCTCCACATCGATCGACGGTGCAGGCGTTGCCGTCGTTGCAATCGGCATCCCTCTGGCATGACGGGATCGGCGCCGCCTGGATGTAGACGTCGGCGTGTTCGTTGAAATCGTTCCGGGTCAGGTTGGCTGCCAATGTGGCGTAGGCAATCTGCAGGTTGGTGCATGTGACGGCGGGGGCGATGTCGAGAGCCGAGCCGTCAGCTTGCTCGCCGCTCTCGCTCACATCGACGAGGAAATTCCGCCGTGCGGTTCTGTCGCGCAGGAATACGTCTGCGAGGTGGTTCACATCGCCGTGCAGGAGGTTGTTCGCCTCGGACCCGTAGGCAACGAAACGGCCCTCGCAATCGATGTCCGGCGCGTAGGACACCGCGTTGCTGTCGCGATTGAGAAAACTGATGCTGACACGTTCGGTTTTTCGGTTGAGCCGGTCACGCACAAAGACGTCGACCAGGCCGTTGTTGTCTCCCGCAACGAGATTGTCGGCGAGCGACTTGAAGGCCACGTAGCGCCCGTCGGCACTCACCACAGGCAGGATGCTATCCCCGTTGCCGATCACACCGTTGTCGTTGACGCTGATCAGCTCGATCTCGTTGGTGCGCCGATCACAGACATAGATGTCCAGGCGGTAGTTCCGATCGATCTCGCTGAAGTTGGTGGCAGCCGAAGTGAAGGCCACGACGTTGCCATCGTCACTGATGGACGGAAGAAAGCTTGCGCCATTCCCCTGAACGGTGTTGCAGATCCGTTCGGTATGTGCGGCGGCACGATCGCGCACGAAGACGTCGGCGGCTCGGTTCGTATCGCCCGGCACGAGATTGTCGGCGAGCGACTGGAAGGCCACATAGCGGCCACTGGCGTCGATGCTGGGGTTCAAACTCGGGCCGTTGCCCTGCTTGCCACTGCTGTCGACGCTGATGAGGAGGGTTTGCTGCTCACGGCGCAGGCGGACGAAGACGTCGGTCTGGCCGTTGGTGTCACCCGGAACCAGGTTGGTGGCATCGGAGTAGAAGGCGACGACATTACCGTCGCCGTTGAGGCTCGGATTGTCGCCTGCCGCATGGCTCGGGAGATTGCCCTGAGTGCCGTTCGAGCTGACGCTCACGCGTTCGGTGCGCGACAGGCGGCGGTCCCGCACGAAGACGTCGCGCGCTTCGTTGGTGTCGCCGTAGACCAGATCACTGGCGTCGGAGAAGAACGCCACGACACTGCCATCGTCGTTCACGGCCGGGCCACTGCTGGCGGCGTTGCCGGCGCGGCCTTCGACGTTGACGCTCACCAACTCGACGGGTGTGGGCAGAAACTGCGCGACGCTCCAGGTCACTCCCAGAACAACCGTTGCGCCAGCACAGAGGGTTGCCAGCCACCCCACGCGGCCCCGGCGCCCTCCCCGCTTGTTCGAATCCGCTGTTCTCAACACACCCATACAGCCTCCCTCAACGTTTCACGCTCGTACACCCCTGAAGTGCGGGGCGACTCTATTTACCCCAAAGCCTCGGTAATCCCAACGACGAAAGCGCCCGGCCGTTCGGGCAGTCTACGGTCAGGCCGGGGCGATCCGCATGCGCCCGTCCACGACCACGGCACCCCGTCCCGGCTCCAGCACTTTCACCGGATTGAGATCGAGTTCCTGGATTTCGGGGACCAATTCGATGAGTGCCGAGATGCGGGCGATCACGTCGACCAGTGCCGCTCGATCGCCCTTGGGCAAGTTGCGATAGCCGTCCAGGATACGCCGGGCCCGTAGCTTGTCGAGCATCTCCTCTGCATCGATCTCTGTGACGGGCGGCAACCGGAAGGAAACATCGCGCATCAGTTCTACGAGAACGCCCCCGATGCCGCAGACGACGAGCGGTCCGAACGTGGGGTCGGTGGTGACCCCGACAAGTGTTTCGATACCGCCGGAGATCTGGCGCTGGAGGAGAATTCCATCGAGAGGCATACCGATTGCCTGTAGACGTTCGCTCAGTGTGCGCGCTGCGGCAGCGACATCTTCAGATGACTCGATGTCCAGAATGACCGCACCGACATCGCTCTTGTGCAGGAGTCCGGGAGCAACGGCTTTGGCCACGAGCGGATAGCCGAGCCGCTCGGCCGCCGCGCAAGCCTCCTCCGGAGTCGCGATCTCGAAAGCCGCAGATTCGATACCGATGGCGCGAAGGATTGTATTGAGGTCTTTCGTGTCGACCCATTGCGGGTTGGGATCCTTTTCCATGAGCCGATCGATGACCGCGCGTACCGTCTGGGCCGCAAACCGGTCCAGCCTGTGCGGACTGCCGCATGGCCGCCGCCGCCACTGCCCGTACTTCTGAGCCAGCGCCAGGGCGAGTGCGGCGTTTTCCGGAAAACTGTAGGATGGGATCTTTCCACGACCTCCGTGCGCCAGGGTGGGCGGCGCTCCTTTCGAGGAGATGAAGACACAAAGGACTGGTTTTTCGGGTGGGACCCGTGCAGCGCCCCTCGCGATGGCCGCGGCGATCTCGTCCACCTGGGTCGGGAACAGCGGGATGTAGATGGCGACCACCGAGTCGATGTTGGCGTCGCTGCCGACCGCGGCGATTGTTTCCTCGAACTGTTCGGGGGTGGCAGAGGCGATCATGTCGATTGGATTGGAAAGACCGGCCTGTGCCGGCAACAAAGTCCGCAGGTGATTCAGCGTATCGTCGGTCAGTGAAGGCAATTGCAGGCTCTGCGCTTCACACGCGTCTGCCAGTAGGATGCCCGGCCCACCGGCGTTGGTCACCACACCGACACGTGGTCCTGGCGGTACCGGCTGTGTTGCCAGAAGCGCGGCAACGTCGAACATCTCTTCCAGCGTGGTAGTCCGGATCACCCCCGCCTGTTCGAACAGAGCATCGACGGCAACATCGAGACTGGCCAGCGCCGCCGAATGACTCGATGCGGCACGCCGACCGGCTGCCGAACGCCCCGACTTTACGGCAATGATCGGTTTTTGGCGTGCAACGACCGGCGCAATACGGGCAAAGCGCCGCGGATTCCCGAAACTTTCGAGGTACAGCACGATGACATCGGTGGTTGGATCCTCGGCCCAATAGCTCAGCAGGTCATTGCCCGACACATCTGCCTTGTTGCCAACGGAGACGAAGGTCGAGATCCCGACGTTCAAGGTCCGCACATAATCGAGGATGGCGATGCCCAGAGCGCCGCTCTGGGAAAGCATGCTGATGTTGCCGGCAGGCGGCCACGTCGGTGCGAATGTGGCATTGAGGGACACCTTCGGGTCGGTATTGAGGAGCCCCATGCAGTTCGGGCCGACCATGCGCATGCCGGCGCCGCGAACCAGATTCCTGAGCCTTGCTTCAACGGCGCGCCCTTCCTCGGAAACCTCCGCAAAACCGGCCGAGATCACGACGATGGCGGAAACGCGCGCCCGGGCGCATTCCTCGATGACAGACTCCACGGAAGCTGCCGGCACCGCGATGATGGCCAGCTCGACCGGCCCCTCGACTGCCGTAATGCTCGAGACCGTCTCGAGACCCTCGATCGATTTTGCTGTCGGGTGGATGGGCACGATACGTCCCTGGAAGCCGCAGCGCAGTGCGTTCACCACGAGCGAATTGCCGATCGTATTGGGCCGCGTCGATGCTCCGATGATGGCGATCGTGGAGGGATTGAAGAACGGCCGGATGCTGTTGGCGACAGCGCGGCGATCTCGCAGTTCGCTGATCTCGACGTGCCGCTCCGTTTCTTCCGTGGGGAAGCTGACGTGCACGACGCCCGCATCGACACTGCGGGAGACCGTGAAACCGCTGCGGGAGAAGACCTCGAGCATCTGGTTGTTTTCACCCAGAACATCAGCCTCGAATTCCGTCACGCCATTGGCCCGGGCCACCTGCGCCAGGTGGTTCAGCAACAAGGTGCCGATTCCTCGCCCCTGGTGTAAATCCGACACCGCGAAGGCAACCTCAGCGCAATGCGGAACGCGGTCTGGAATGACCATGTACCGTGCGACACCGATGAAGCGTTCCGCTCCCTCCTCGATGAGGGTCGCCACCAGGCCAACGTGTTGCTGGAAATCGGGTTCGGTGAATCGCTTCAACTCATCATCGGTGAGCCGCTTTTTCGCGTTGAAAAAGCGGAAATAGACCGAGCGTTTGCTGAGGCCCTGGAAGTGTTCGAGCAGGCGCGATTTGTCGTCGGGACGGATGGCGCGCACTCGAATCGAACCACCGTCCTTCAAAACTTCGACTGTATCGTAAGTGGATGCATCAATCGGCATGGATAGATTCCTTGGATCAGGGTGCCGTAGGCGAACGGCATGCCGGAGAACAGAAGCACGATAGCGTGCCTGAGGGAACACCGGTCCCCGGGGTTTACACTTCTACCGGATGTGCCGAGGCGGCCGCGCCACAAGACTGATCCACCCAAAAGGGGGGCTGTGCCGCGTCAGACGTCCAGCGCCAGTCGCCTCCGCCAGTCATCTCCGCATTGCGGCGCAAAACGCTGTTGTGGTACAGGCTCTGGACATTACCCGAAACGCGTTCGCGCCTTCCCCTGGAGTTTATGGATGGAATATGTGTCCCAACTGATCGACATCTTTCTACACCTCGATGCCCATCTGAACACGCTGGCAGGGCAATTGGGGCCCTGGCTGTATGTCCTCCTGTTCCTGATCGTCTTCTGCGAAACGGGCCTGGTGGTGACACCTTTCCTGCCGGGGGATTCGCTGCTCTTTGCGGTCGGCGCGCTCTGCGCTGCGAAGGATTCGCCGCTCAGTTTGCCAGGCATGTTGATTTCACTCATCGTGGCGGCCGTGCTCGGCGATGCGGTGAACTACGCCATCGGTGCCAGGGTTGGACCCGCCGTATTCCATCGGGAAGATTCGCGCTGGCTCAACAAACAGCACCTCAACCGAACGCACGAATTCTACGAAAAGTACGGCGGCAAGACGATCATTCTTGCCCGTTTCATGCCGATCATTCGTACGTTCGCACCGTTCGTCGCGGGCATTGGTAAGATGGGATATGTGCGTTTCGCCACGTTCAATATCGTTGGCGGCGTCGTCTGGGTCATGGCGTTTCTTCTCGCCGGATATTACTTCGGCAACGTTCCGGTCGTGCAGCGCAATTTCCACATCGTCATCGTGGCCATCGTCGTGATCTCAGTGCTGCCGCCGATCTTCGAGTATGTGAGAGTGCGACATGAGAAGAGAAGTGCGGTTACAACCCCGCGTGCGGCGACCGATTGAAATGGCGGGCCGTCGCAGGCGCATCCTGACGGCTCTGCTGCGCTGTGGCTTTGTCCCGGCACTGCTTGTATTTCACGCCGGGTGCGGCAGCGACGCCGTACCCACCGGGTCGCCGGGGTTCACTCCCGTTGAAGTCGGACGTACGTGGTTGCGTCCAGCCGGTGAGGCGCAATCCGGCGACATCGAGAATCCGTTTCTCTCCACGGGCCGCGCCTTCGAGATTCGCCGGTACGACGTGCCGCAACTGCTTTGCGTACGCACGGACTCCGACGACTTCCTCCACGTGCCAGACGGAACGACCACTCCGGGTGCGCCGTCCGTCTTCTGGGCAGTTCCGCCCGCGGATGCGCACCAGCCCGTGCTGCTCGTCTTTCATGGCAACGGTCTCGATTTCATCGAGGCGGAGGCCACACTGTTCACGCATGAGGCGCCGCGTCTCGCATCGTCTCTGCTCGCAACGGATCTGGGGATGGCCGGGTATGTGGAGATCCTGAACCGCAACGGAGCATTGCGTGTGCTGAAGGGGGAGTCTCGTTCTGCCCATGTCGCCGACGCGCTGGAACGTGGTTGGGGTATCGTCATCCCCGGTAACTGCTGGGGTGACGGCGGGCATCACTCCGGCGAGATCATCGACTACTACATCCGGGGAGCACGTTGGGGCCGCGTCATGGACGATGAAGTCTGGCGCTGGTTTCGTGACCAGTTCCCGCATGATCGGTCGCGGGAGTATTCCTACGGCTGTAGTGGGGGTGGCCAGCGCACCGCCCAGCTCTTGCTGAGTGATCCCCATGCGGTTGCAGCAAGCGGAATCGACAGCCCTGCAGACTATCTCCCGGGCTTCAAAGAGGATCCGCCGGCGCTCTTCGAACTCCTTTCCTCGATTCCGGGATACCTCGATATCCTCGACGGTTTTTATCTCGCTCACTACGGAAGTTTCGAAAATGCGGCAGCGCAAAGTCTGGGGACGCAAATGTTGTCGCGTGGCATTCAGACTCCGATCTATCTCGCCTTTTCTCCGAAAGACGATTTCACGACCCATGCGGTGACCGCGCCCCTGGCGGACGCGCTTGCCCGGCGACAGCCCTCGAACCGTGCCGTTGTGTGGAACAGCGGTGAGGCGACGCACTGTCAGGTGAATACTCGCGAGCGTGCCCGGGACGTGCTTGACTGGCTGGCGCAATGGCGGCGCGGGGACTGACCCGACTCAACCGGCAAAGGTACCGGTGTGGTGACATGAAAATCGACGCCGGAGAACTCGAAGGCGGCTGGTAATCCCTACACCCTGCCGCGACTGGCACCCCGGGCAATGGCGCCGGCGATCAGATGCGCAACTCGCAGCGGCTCGGGGATACGCCCATGCACGGCGAAGTGACGAATCAGCGACTCGGCTTGTATCCGTGAGAGTCCGGCTCGTTGGACAAAAACACCTTCTACCGCTTCCATCGGTCCAGCCCGCTCGAGGCGAGCGAGCTTTTGAAGTCCACCCGGGATCTGTTGGCGAAGAACGTTCTGTATCGTTTCGAAATCTGGCATGTAACGTGCCACGACGAGGACCGGCCGGTTCAGTTCCTCATATAGGCGTGCGATATCCACGACGTTGAATCCGCCGAAGGTAATTCCCTGCAACAGAATGGCCTGGACGTGGTCGAAAAAACGAGATCGAGCCAACAGATTGATGAGCTGATCCGTGGCATCATCGCCGTCACGTTTGACGGACCCGATCAGCACACCATCAAAACGCAGATTGGCAAAGATCGCCCCAACAACGGTGACACGTTTGCGGGAATTACGCCGGAACGGCGCATCATCGAAACCGATCAGATTGGATAACCGGTGCTCGACCATAATGACACGACCG
>CAZEWD010000032.1:0-945 GCA_964515725.1 uncultured Binatia bacterium (SeqCode) | reverse complement strand
GCACGAGGTGGAACACACCTGGATGCCGTAATCGTGACGGGTGCAAACAGGCTGTACGATCTGGAGAAGCCTCGCGGTATCGGTCAGGTCGTGGCAGCAGGCTCCCGGCGCTGTGCCATGAACGAGAAGAACTCGCGTGCCTCGCGCAGACGGCGCACCATGACCTTCCGATCTTTCAGCATGTCCTTCACGATGCGCAGGATCGGGCGTGGCCGCAGGTAAAACGCCCGATAGAAGTGCTCCAGCGCTTCGTGCATCTCGTGTGAGGACAGGTTCTCGTAGTTCAGGACGGCCTGCTGGATGCCGTGATCTTCCACGAGTCCCCGTTCTTTCGGGAGCCAGCCGTTATCCATTGCCTGCTGGTACAGCTCGGTGCCAGGGTACGGTGCGGCCAGCGACACCTGCAGGCTGTAGGGATCGAGCTGTTTCGCGAACTCGAGTGTCCTGGCAATGGTTTCTTTTGTTTCGCCCGGCAGTCCGATGATGAAAGTCCCGTGCACGAGGATTCCAAGTTTGTGGCAGTCCTGCATGAATTCCAGTGCGCGGTCGACTCGTGTGCCTTTACGAATGGCATTGAGGATCTGTTGATTGCCGGATTCGAAGCCGACCAGAAGAAGGCGCAGTCCGTTGTTGCGCATGATTTTCAACGTCTCGAACGGAACATTGGCTTTGGCGTTACAGGACCAGGTCATGCCGAGCTTGCCGAGACCGCGAGCGATCTCCTCGGCGCGTGGCCGGTCATCGGTGAACGTGTCGTCATCGAAGAAAAACTCGCGCACCTGGGGAAAGATCTTTTGCGCATGCGCCATCTCGCCGACGACGTGCTCGACGCTGCGAGTGCGGTAGACGTGCCCTGCGATGGTTTGTGGCCACAGACAGAAGGAACATTTACTTCGACAGCCGCGGCCCGTGTAGAGTGAAACATAGGGATACTGCAGGTAGCCG
>CAZEWD010000031.1:0-16247 GCA_964515725.1 uncultured Binatia bacterium (SeqCode) | reverse complement strand
GGGCGGGTGGAACCGAAGCACAGGACTGGGCCGAGATGCTCCTGCGCATGTACCTGCGCTGGGCCGAGCGTCATGACTTCACGACGGAATTGATAGAAGTCCAACCCGGTGACGGCGCAGGAATCAAGAGCGCCACGGTCATGGTGGAGGGTCCATATGCCTTTGGTTACCTGCGGGCGGAAGCTGGCATTCACCGTCTGGTCCGCATCTCGCCGTTCGACTCGAATGCGCGCCGCCACACGTCCTTCGCCTCGGTGTTCGTCTATCCCGAGATCGACGATACGATCGAAATTGATATCAATGAGGGCGACCTTCGGGTCGACACGTACCGTGCCAGCGGCGCCGGAGGCCAGCACGTCAACAAGACCGATTCAGCCGTACGCCTGACGCATCTTCCGACGGGTATCGTCGTGGCATGTCAAAACGAGCGTTCACAGCACAAGAACAAAGCAATGGCGATGAAGATCCTGCGTGCCCGCCTGTACGAGTTGGAGCAGCAGAAGCAACGCGAAAAGATTGCAGAGATGGACAAGGCCAAGAAGGATATCGCCTGGGGCAGCCAGATTCGCTCCTATGTGCTGCATCCCTACCGGATGGTGAAGGATCTCCGCACCGGCGTTGAATCCGGCAATACGGATGCCGTCCTCGATGGTGACCTCGACAAGTTCATCGAGGCCTACCTGCACCAGACAGCGGGAGCATAACGGATCTGTCGAATATTGCGTGTCCTGATCATCCCATTCCGCAATGCGTGAGAAGCTGCACGAGTACCTCCTGCAACGGCCATCCGGAGCCACACCGCTGGAGCTTCTCGGCCTGATCTTCACACAGCCGGGCCGTGATACGGGACTTGCCCAGCGCATCCTCCACAATCATCTCGCCCCCGACCCACGTTTCATCTGGCGTGACAAAGACGGTGTCTGGGTGAGTCATGTGCATCACCTGATGGCGCAGCCTTTAGGTTCCGCAAATTTTGTCGTCGTTGATCTCGAGACGACGGGTCTCGGTACATCGGCGCACGGCATCATCGAAATCGGCGCCGCGCGTGTGGAAAGCGGACGTATCACGGCGGAATTCCAACAACTTGTGCGACCCGGCATGCACATTCCCCCCTTCGTCAGCCGTCTGACCGGTATCACCAGCAAAATGGTGGCCGACGAACCGACGATCGAGGAGGTTTGGCCGCGTTTCGTCGAATTTGTCGGGGCCGACATCCTGGTTGCCCACAACGCCTCCTACGACATCGGCTACCTCAACGCAGTTGCCCTTACCCTCCAGGGCGCACCGATGGCAAATCGCCACATCTGCACGCTCAAGCTGGCACGGCGCCTCATTCCGGGGCAGCGGCGTCGCGGACTCGATGCGCTTGCCGCCCTGTTCGGTATTCCACAACTCGACCGGCACCGTGCGATCGGCGACGTGCGGATCACGGTGGAAGTCCTGTTCCAGCTCATCGAAAAGTTGAACGCCCGTGGGATTTCGCGCGTCGACCAGCTTCTCGATTTGCAGAACCAGGCGCGTGACGGAAAACCCTTCATCTGTCATTTGCCCCGGGAAAAGATCGCGCAACTGCCGCGCACCCCTGGAATCTATCGTCTCCTCGGCGAGGATCATCGCGTCCTGTACATCGGCAAAGCCCGGAACCTGCAGCAACGGGTGAGCAGCTACTTGAGCAATGCACAGGACCATTCCGACAAGACCCTCGACCTCATCCGCCAGACCCATGACGTTCGCATCGAGAGTCTGGGTTCCGAACTGGAAGCATCCCTCTCGGAAGCCGAAGCGATCCGTCGTGAGAAGCCGCCTTACAACAGGCTCGGCAAGCATCTGCCTCGAATCGCCTTCCTCAAGTTGAACCCCAACGATCCGCTACCACGATTGCAGATCACTTCACGCCTGACCGGCGGACGTGCCCGCTACATTGGTCCGTGGCGAAGCCGAGAGGAAGCACAACGCGTCATGAAGCTGCTCACACGCGTCTACCGCTTGCGCACCTGCGCCGGACGCCTGCAGCCCGCCCCCGACTTGACACCCTGCTTCCAGGGCCAGATTGGCGACTGCAGCCTGCCATGCACGGGCGCCGTGACACCCGAAGCATACTGCCAACAAGTGCAAGACTGCCTGCGCGCTTTCGCGGGTGACCTGAGCGAGCTACGTGCCGCGCTGGTACGGCAGCGCGACGAACACGCCGAAGCGGAGCGCTTTGAAGCGGCCGCGCGAATACAACGAGATGTGGACTTGGTAGACAAAATCCGCCAGCGGCAGCGCACACTCGCCTGGGTGACGGAACGGCAGAATTTCCTGGTGCTCCAGCCCAGCCATGATCGCTCCATCGTCCTTGCCTACGGCGTCGCGGGCGGTCGCCTTCTGGCACGTACACGACTGAGCCATACCAGCGAGTTACTTCCCTTCCTCGAACAACTTGCGCAACAGTTCCGCGACAGCCGGCACCCTCTGCGTCCGGAAGAAGTCGACGGCACGGTCATCCTTGCCTCGTGGCTACGTGACCGTGGTGAGGCGGATGGGTATGTGTTTCCCCTTCCTGCTCCGGATTCCCAAACAAAATGGCCCGCCATCCAGGAATCCGAATGGCGGGCCACTTGCGAGATTCTGTTCGCCGAATCAGTCGCGTACGTTGCCGGCTGATTGCACCGCCGAACGGCGGCGCAACCACAGAGCGACTGGCAGCAGGCTCAGCAACAGGAGGCCGTTGCTGTTTTGTGTATCGATGGCACAGCCACCACTGCGGTGCGTCGAGACGATCACCGGAGGAGTGGGCGTGAACAACGGCGGCACATCGAAGGTGGCTGTCGGACTCGGCGGCGGATTACAAACCAGCGGAGAACCGTAACACATCAGGCCACTGACACAGTCGGAATGGGCACGGCAGGGATCTCCGGCCTCACCCGGATCCGCACAGTAACCCTCGACACCATAGATATCGCAGCGCTGGCCCAGAGGACACTCCGGCAGTTCACAGCATCTACGATCGACGCAGTTGCCGGATTCACACTGGCTGCCGCTTCCGCACAGTGCGCCGTTCCCCGGCAGAGGTGTCGGCACCGGATAACACTGTCCCTGGTGTCCGAAAACCTTGCAACTGTAACCGGACGGACACTCGGCCTCTTTGCAGCAGACTCCTTCCATGTAGTTGCAGACCAGACCCGCCTGGCACTCAGCCGAGCTGCCGCAGGGATCACCGCCCTTGCCCGGCGTGGCAGTCGGGGTCGGAGTCGGCAACTGACAGGTGCCGTTCGGGAATCCGGGCGCGCACACGGCGCCCGCGACACAGTCGGCACTATCATCACAGGGGCCGCCGATCGGACTGACCGCACAGTTGCCGGCCTTGCCAGGCACGCTGCACGAACCGACCGTACAGAATCTCGCATTGCAACACACGCCGTCGGTACAGTACCCACTGAGACATTGCGAATCTCTGTCGCAGGGTTCGCCGAGCGGCGCCGGAGTCGGTGTGGCCAGCGGAGTGGCCGTCGGCGTCGGCCTGGGCAAGCAGAGGCCCTCGCGGCCGGGAAGCGCACAGGTCATGTCGCTGCTGCACGCGCTTTCACAGCAGAAACCGTCGACACAGAACGATGGATCACACTTGGTCGGATCGGTCATGTCTGTGCAGCACTGCGAATTGTCCGTACAAGGGCTGCCGATCTGCAGGCGGGTGAAGCACTGCCCCTCGAACCCTGGGATGTTGCAGGCTGCATTCACCGCGCATCGCTCGTCAGAGCAGCAAACGCCGTCCGTACAAAAACCCGACGCGCACTGTACGTTCTCGGTGCAACCGATACCGTTGGGCGCCGGGGGCCCGCAGTCGCCCGAGTTACAGTAATTGCCCGGAGGACAACTGCGCGACGAGCAGCAGAAACCATCTACGCAATGCCCGGATTGGCACTGGTTGTCGAGGCTGCAACGGTCGCCATTTGGTGCCGGTTCACGACACACGCCGTCCGGCGAAGTGTAATTCGGGGGATACACGTCACAACGCTGACCCGGCGGGCAATTGATGGTCGAGCAACAGACACCGTCCACGCAGTTGCCGGACTCACACTGGTTGCCCACCGTACAACCGTAACCGTTTCCACGCAGCGGCGCCTTCTTGCCGATCAGCGTGCGCACGGTGTTGGCAGTAAACTCCGTCACCGTGATGTCCGGCACCGCATCGCCGGTCAGATCGGCAACGGAGATCTGGCGAGGACCAAGACCCACGATATTCTGAGTGGCAAATTCGAACCGTCCGCTGCCCAGTCCCGAGTACACGTTCACGAAGCCTGCCGTGACCTGGTTGGTATCCGTGGCGCGCGTGCTGAAGGAGACAGCCAGGTCCACACGCGTGTCACCGTCGAAATCTGCTGCTCTGATGTCTTGCGGAATGCAGACAACTGGAATCCCGTTGAGACGGGCAGGACAGGTAAATTCCGCCGGCGGCAGGACCTGGAAGGCCGGATTCGCCTGCGCCAGAAGAATGGAGATGGAGAAGGTGTTCTGTCCCGTGGCCGAGGCATTCAGGACGGCCAGATCCTTGCGGCCGTCATTATTGAAATCTCCGACCGTCATGGCCTTCGCCTGGACGCCCACAACGTAGCGCTGAGGAACGACTCCCTGGAAACTCCCCGTACCTGTGTTCAGAAAAACCGAGACCTCGTCGGTCCCGCGGGTGCCGGTATCCAGCGTGAGAATATCATCGACTCTGTCGCCGTTCACATCCATGATTACGATGCTGCGCGGATTCAGACCTGTGGGAAAATTGCCAACCGAAATCAGGCCTCTGTTTCCACCATCATTCCTGAAGACCGTGAACGTATTACGCTGGCCGTTGACGGTGGCGGCATCGATCCCCTTCTGGGTATTGCCATCGAGATTGCCGGTGGCCACGTCGACGGGGCCACGGCGATCTGCCAGAAAACCGGTCGGTGTGGAAAAGGTCCCGTTGTTCTTTCCACCCGATCCCCCGCCATTAATGACGAAGAGGCGGCTCTGATAGACGTCGGTGACCAGGATATCGTTGAGCCGGTCGCCGTTCAGATCAGCAACCGTCAAACCGCGCAACAGGAGACCTACGGGAATCTCCATGATCGACTGGTAGTCGCCAAACGGTGAGCCGTACAGCACGGTTACACGATCCCGGACCGTACTCGCCACAACGGCATCATCGATATTATCACCGTTGAAATCGCCTGCAGCGATGAAGGAGGGTCCGTTGGGAACCTTGCGCGGGGTCCCGGGGATGAACGAAATCTGGGCCTGGCTGGCCATCGGCGCAAGCATTGCCAAGCAAGTAATCAAGAAGGCGCCACGTATCGTACGACTCATCTACCATTCTCCTCATGCGGATGGCGACGACCACTCCGGCACGACGCCGCTTCCACGAAACAATTGGCCCACACTCTCCAATCCGCTCGCTTATTTGTCAAACGGAAAGCAAACCGGTTTAGAGCGTGAGCCTTTAGCGCACAAGACAGGCATGAAGGCAAGAGTGATTCACCATACTTCTTACCTTCAATCCAGCCGGATGGAGATTTCCACGGATCAGGAAACCAGACGAAAAAGGGGGCGCCCGATGGGACGCCCCGTGAAAACCAGCGAAACACAAGGACGATTACTTCGCCTTGCCAGCGTAGAGATCCATCACATGGCCCAAAAACTTCAGTGCCTCCGCCTTCGGGCGCTGAAAAGAATTTCGGCCGATGATCGAACCGAAGCCACCGCCATCGCGAATGGCGCGGATTTCTTCGTAGATCGCGTCGGTTTCTTTCGCCTCTCCTCCAGAAAAAATGACGACACGGCGGCCATTGAACGCACTCTGCACGACATGCCGCACACGGTCGGACAGGGTTTCGACGGCAACCTTCTGTTTCTCGTAAACCTTCTTGGCCGCATCCTGCTCGATGTGGGCCGTCGGTGGCTTCACCTTGATGAAGTGGGCGCCGAGCTGCGCAGCAATCTGTGCGGCATAGGCGACCACGTCGATGGCTGTCTCACCCTGTTTCGATAGCGCAGATCCACGGGGATAGGACCAGACCACCACTGCAAGTCCGTTCCGCTTTGCTTCCTCAGCCAGCGCACGGAGCTGCCCATACATTTCGTTCCGTGCTGCGGACCCCGGGTAGATCGTAAACCCGATTGCGGAACAGCCGAGCCGCAGTGCATCCTCGACGCTGCCTGTCAACGCCGGACACGGCTCACCGCCGCCCGAAAGGCTGTCGGAATTGTTGAGCTTCAAAATGAGCGGAATCTCGCCGGCAAAGTCCGCCGCACCCGCTTCCAGAAAACCGAGAGGTGCCGCATAGGCATTGCATCCCGCTTCGATCGCGAGTTCGAAGTGGTAGCGTGGATCGTAGCCGGACGGATTAGGCGCAAAACTGCGCGCCGGCCCATGCTCGAAACCCTGGTCCACCGGAAGAATCACGAGCTTGCCCGTACCTCCCAGCCGGCCGTGGTTGAGCATCCTGGCGATGTTGCTCAGAGTTCCCGGGTTGTCGCTGCGATACCAACTCAAGATTTCCCGCACTCGCTCGGTCATCGATCATTCCTCCTTGCTACACGACGGCCCGCTGTCCCGGGTCGTGTCAGTTCTCGGTCGCACCCACAGAAACCACGGAACCCGCCCATGCGCCATAGGGGCGGCATGCGCTTTCTCCGGGCATCCTCGGCATTCAATCGCCTAGTCCGCCCGCGATCACAAAGTCAATCTTCCGCCTGCGCATGCCACCCGCAACACAAGACATACACCTGCGTCTGGTCGTCAGCCAGTTCCTTGCTATACTTGCCAGCGTCCTGCCCGAGGTGATAGGCGAATGCGCGCTCTGTTCGGACGTGCACCGGCTGAAACCCGATGGAAAGCGAAACAAGGAAGTGAGTTGGTATGAAGAGAGGAAGAAGAGCCCCCGACGTGCCTTTGATACAGTTGAAATTCAAGGATCTCGTCGAACATGAATCCACCGCGCTTGAACACAGGCTGGTCAACCTCAAGGTTCCGGCAGACATCCTGCAGCGCGTCCACCACCTCGCCGATAAGCTCGGCGTCACCAAGACGGCGGCAATCATTGCGCTGCTGAACGAGGGTCTTCAGGAAGCGCATCGGCGCGGCCTCGGCACGGACGGAAAGAAATAGCACCCACAGCCCGAGTCGTGGATGCAGCGGCGGTCCTGAGCCTGGTCGCATGAAAAGACTTTCCTGCGACCAGAGTCCCCAGGAAACGCCTCCACCCCTGGAGGTTTTACCAAATCGTTACTGGCCGTTCGCGCCGCCCCGGCCTATGAGCCGGTAGCGTGAGGAAGCAATCCCGGCATCTCTCCCGCGCCTGGCACAGAGAACCCGTCGCCAGAACCATCCTCAGCATCTTTGTGCTGCTGGGCGTCGCCGCCGGAACGTACGCCCGCACAGACAACCATTTCGACTGTGAGGGTCCCCCCACCGCCGAGAACCTGCCCGGCCTGATTCACGCCCTGTTCGATCCCTCCGGTTGCCCAGCGGAGGATATGAATGCGGACGGGGCGCGAAGTGCCGCAGACATGACTGCCCACATCATCGCCACCGGCAGCAAAAATCCGAGCGATGATCCTTCGCTGACCGCACGGTCTGAAACTCCAGAAGCCCCGGTCGAACGACAGACCCAGACTCCAACCTCGAGCCCCCCACCGGCGCTGACAGCAACAGCGAGCTTGGCGGCAACATCAACTCTTTCGCCAACACCCACCCCGACATTGGCAGCATGCCCTGGCGCCGCCTCGTTCGAAGTCTTCCTGAACGACACGACGGAAGCTGCTGATGTGAGGGCCGTGTTGAGCGGGCATCAGGCGGTCGCCACCTGCCGGAACGACGGGGGGCTTGCGGAATTTTATGAGATCGCCGTCGGCCGGGGAGTCGCACGGATCACTGGCCTGGCGCCCGGAGTCTGGCTGCATCGTCTCCGTGTGGAGGAACCGGCACTCGGGCAGCAACAATCCCGTCGCCTGATGCTACTCGCCGACAAGGCGCCAGCACGGATCAAGTTCGACGTCATGGCAAGCGTCTTCATCGTGCGCAGCCTCGACGATCGATCTGGCGGCAATACACTGCGAGACGCCCTGCTGGAATCCGTCGAAGGATCCAAACCCATGTTGATCCGTTTCGACGATGACGTCTTTCCACCGGGAGAGCCGGCGACCATCGAGTTGGCTGGCCCCTTGCCTCCTCTTGCGGCCTCACAGGTAACGATCGATGCCCTCGACGCCCACGGGCTTGCCGGCAATCGCATCATCGATGCAAAGGGCCAGCCGATTTCCGCCCTGCGCGTCGCCGGCTCGTTCAACACACTGATCGGGCTCAAGCTCCGAAACAGCGGACAAAACAACCGCGACGTTCTGTCGATCGCCGGTTCGACGGCCTATGGCAACCGTGTGGAACGATGCATCATCGAGGCATCGCAGACCGGCGATGCAATCGGCGTCGATTCAGGCGCCGGAATCGATTTTCTCGAAGGAGCCAACGTCATCCGGGACTCGGAGATCACGGGTGCCTCGGACAAGGGCATCAAGGTGACGACCGGTTCGTTCGCGCGTGTCGAGCGTTGCTGGATCCACGACAATACCAATGGGGGGCTGCAAACCACATTGAGCGGAAATGTCATGGCCATTGACAATCTCATCGAACGCAACAGCGGATGGACAGCCCAGAACGGTATCTCCGTGAACGGCGTCGCACCAGAATCAACCAGTGCGCCGAGCGTTCTCGTCGCCCGTGGCAACATCTCCCGCTCGAACGGCGGCAGCGGTCTCTCCCTGCGTGGTTATTCCATTGCAACGATCGAGAACGGCTACTTCGTGGGCAACCAACGTGACGGAATTCGTATCAGTGGCGAAGACAGAACATCGTCCGCCGCGGTGCAGGGCAGCACAATGGCCTGTAATGCCGCCAACGGTGCGGTGGTAGACGGGCGGGCCCTGGCCGACTTCGGTGGCGGCAACTTTGGAAGCAGCGGTTCGAATGCTTTCACCCAGAACAATCTTGCCGAGGGAAAGAACAACTTCTTGAATGCAACGGGACAATTGGTCTCCACGCTGAATAACCAGTGGGGGCACTGCGGAACGATGGCTACGTGCAACGACCTCGCCATCGCCGCATACGACATCAACGACCACGGGTATCGGACATCGTTCGAGCCCACCCAGGCACACCGCATCGGCGGGGCTCCGGTCATCACCGAGGTCCGCCCCACACGGGGCGTTGCGGGCGACCTGATACGGATCATCGGCGCTGGCTTCAACGCAATCGACGCTCACGACGCAGCACAGTGCATGGATCTGACAGTCCGCAACCGCTGCGCCCCCCTACGCGGCAACTGCGTCCGACTGGGGGAGGTCCCGGCCGTGCTGGAAGCGGCAACACCGACCATGCTGGTCATCCGCCTCCCTTTCTCATGCGTGGGACCGCTCCCTCTGACGGTGACCACACAAGGAGGCGGAACCAGTGCTCCGTTCCCGATCTGCACCAACGCCGTGCCCTGACGCCCTGCGGTACGCTCATCGGACAGCCGGTCTGTGCCGTGCCAGCCTGAGCACCACGGCGGTTTCGCTTCCAATCGAAATTGTGATCGCGTAGTGTGCGGGATCGATCACTCACATCACGCCGTCCCCCGCACAGTGGGCACGTCTTCGCACCCTGGAAAAATCAGAGCGGGCCGAACGACACCGGCGTAACGGAGCATTCCAGATGAGCAAAGCCGAGGGCGAATCACCCGTCGAGATGTTCGATGCATGGACGGCCCCCCTCAGCAACACCGATCCGCGTTCGACACGGCAACAGGTGATTTTTCTCTTCGGGGCCGGCATCTCCGTCGGAGTCCACCTGGGACTCCTCTACCTGTATCTGTTCCGTTCCACCGCGGGATTCTTCGTCATTCTGGGCGTTTCCCTCTTCTATTCGACGGTTACGCTGTTCCTGTGGAAATGGATCATGCCCCGCTTCTCCACGGTGCGAAATCCACTGCGACTGATCTGGCATATCGTGATTTCGGTTGCCGCCTATGCCGTGGCCTCGCTTCTGACCATCGAGGCCCATGCCATGCTGCTCGGTGGCAACTCGCTTCTCTACCCCTACAACGGGCCCGACCTGACGTTCACCATTCCAGCAGGAACCGTCCGCAACGCACCCATCGTCTACTCGCTGATTCCGATCTTGCCGATGGCCCTTCTCTGCGTCACGGGATTCAACTTGTACTGGTGGCGCATCCTGATCCTGCAGTCGCGTGCGAGGGAATTGCGCGATCTGGCGGTCTCGTCACAGTTGGCCGCATTGCGCGCACAGATCAATCCGCATTTCCTCTTCAACAGTCTCAATTCGATCGCCCAACTCATCAGTGTCGATCCGGGAAAGGCGGAACGATGCGTCGAACGGCTTTCTGACATCTTCCGTTATCTGCTGACACGTTCGCAGGTCGAGTTTGTCTCCGTTGCTGACGAAATGGAACTGGTGGACGCCTATCTGGAAATCGAGCGGACGCGTTTCGGCGACGAACTGACGATCCACTCGCACGTCGACGATCGCGCGCGGCCTCTGCAGATTCCCGCACTCATCCTCCAACCACTCATCGAAAACGCAGTGAAACACGGTATCTCTCAAAAGATCGGCGGTGGAACCGTTTACATCAGTGCCGCGGTGGACGGCGCCGATCTCTGTCTGACCGTGCGTGACACGGGCATCGGTATCCATCACGAAGGTTCCGTATACGAGCGCGGAATCGGGTTGCGGAGCGTACGTGATCGGCTTGTACGCTGGTACGGTCCAGCGTACAAACCATCCATCGAGAGCGTCGCGGGCAGAGGCACCACCGTGAGCCTGAGGATTCCGGCTCGCTCATCCATCCCATCCGCAGGAGTCGTGACATGATTCGCACCTTGATCGTCGACGACGAGAAACTCGCGCGAGATCGCCTGAACGGTTTTCTTCGCACATTTGATGACCTCGATGTAATCGGCCAGGCAAAGAACGGCCCGGAGGCGATCCGACTCATCAACGAACACGATCCAGACCTGGTCTTTCTCGACGTTCAGATGCCCGGTATCGACGGCTTCGGAGTGCTCGAAGCCATCGATCGGCAGCCGCATATCGTCTTCGCCACCGCCTATGATTCCTACGCCATCAATGCCTTCGAGGTGCAGGCAGCCGACTACATTCTCAAGCCGATCTCACGAACACGCCTGGAAGAGACGGTGCGTCGCGTGCGCACACGCATCGGCAGACGGGACACGTCACGGCGAGCCGAAGATCTATTAGCACTTCTTGAAGCGCACGAACGGCGATTTCTGCCACACATCCCCGTACACCGCGGACGCCACATCCTCGTGTTGTCGGCCGAACAGATTTTGTGGTTCGAGGTCGAGCACAGGTTGGTGTATGCCCACACCGAAGGCGAACGCTACATGACGAATTTCACGCTGAAAGACCTGGAGGAAAAACTCGACAACACCATTTTCTTCCGCGCCCACAAATCGCGGCTGGTCAACCTGAATCACATCAAAGCAATCGTCCCCTGGTACGGCGGTCGTTACAAGCTGGTGATGCGTGATTCCAAATCATCCGAAGTGGAACTGAGTCGCACCCAGGCGCGCGAACTACGCAACAGGATGCATTGGTAGCGGCCGCAAGGCCCGGCGCGTCGGACCACCTACCGAGGAAATCCGTTGATTTCTCTCCTCATTCTGCGTCGCTGCCTTAACCTGTGCGTGGCAAGCGCTATATTCCCCCGTTGCTGGTTGGGAAGGAGATCTGATGAGATACGCCACCAGGATGTCTACGGTGACGCTGCTGTTGGCTATGAGCCTGTCTTCGTGCACCTGTCACAAGGATCTGCCACCACGCCCTGAACCGACGCCCACAAGCCAGCCCTTCAAGGAAAGGGAAGGCGGCCTTTCGACAAAGTCGCCCAGCCCCAGGATTGCTGGGGCAACTCCGACGCCGGAGGTGCAGCAAGCAGCCGACCAGCCGGCGGTCGCCTTACCGGGAGATTTTCCCCGGGAGGTGCCCATCTTCGGTGACGCCAAGGTCGATCAGGTCCAGGAGTTACCAAACAACGCACATAACGTGGTGTTCAGAACCTCGGGTAGTGTCACCGAAGTGACCCGGTTCTACCACGATCAGCTATCGGGGTCGGGGTGGAACGTCACACAACAATTCGAACGCCCCAACCACGCTTTCATGACCTATAGGAAAGGGAACCTGATCGCGAATGTCACGATTGCGGAGGACTCGCGCACCCCGGGACAACAGGTGATCGCCATCATGTACGAAGAGGAAAAACCCCTGCCATTCGACGAGTTCTGAGAAAAGCGGGTGGAGAGCCTGGCAAGACCGCCATCGGCTCAGGATTTCAGGGCTTCTCCACGCGCGTTCTTTTCCTTGAGGATGTCGATCAGGTGGTCCGCTCCCTCACGGCTAACGATCTCCTGGAACTGAGAGCGGAAATTTGCCACGAGGCTGGTGCCCTCGATGATGACGTCGATGACCATCCAGCCGTCCGTCTGTTTACGAAGGCGATAATCGACGAGAATGGGCTGTGCATTCGGACGGAGGATCTTCGTCTTCACCGTCCAGTCACCGTCCGCTTCCTTCCGATCGCCCGTAATGACGGCTTTCTCATCATTATACTCTTCGACGTTCTTACCGTAGGTCACCGAAAGGTGATGGCGGAACTCTTCGACGAACTGCGTCTGCTGTTCGGGTTTGAGAGCCTTCCAGTTGCGTCCGAGCACCAGCTTCGACAGAGTGGCAAAGTCGAAATAGCGGGAAACGATCTCTTCGATCTTCTCGCGTTTCTGGGGAACCGTCTGGCTCTTGTCCGCGAGGACGGCAACCACCTGGTCCGCCGTCGCCTGCACCACGGCGGTCGGAGTGTCCTCCGCACGTGCCGCATCGGTGACGATGGACAAAAGCAACACAGCCACAACAATTCTGAAATGATTCATACGATGTCGCATGACCTCACTCCTCGATTCGATAAAGATCCTCGTCCTGCTCGGCGGTATCGGTGCGGTCTTCCACATTGGCCTGCCGGCGTCGCCGGTAGGCATCACGCACAGCAGCATAATAGTCGAGTGAAGCCTCCTTTGCCTGGCGCACCGTATCGAGGTATTCGGCTCGCAGGTTGATCACACTGATGCCACGCAGGGTGAAGTTGGGCGCCAGGGGGATGAAATACCAGTAGACCGAGGTACCTGTATCCACGGCGTCACCCAGAGCATCACGCGGACTCGATGGTCCAAGGAACGGAAGGACCAGGTAGGGGCCAGCCGGAACACCCCAGACACCAAGTGTCTGACCAAAGTCTTCCTCGTTTTCGGATAGACCCCAATCGGTGGCGACATCCACGAGGCCGATGACCCCGAACGTACTGTTGACGAACAGTCGTTTCACGTCATCGCCAGCCGCACGCGGCTTCCCCTGCAGAAGATGATTTACCAGATAACGGGGAATTGCGAGGTTTGAAAAAAAGTTCGAGACTCCTCTTTCAACGGCATCGGGCATCACGAAATGCCATGCCCTGGCAACCGGCTCGAGCACGTAGACATCGAGCGTGTCGTTGAACTTGAACATGGCACGATTGAACCCGACCCAGGGATCTTCGTTGTCCACCTCGCCTGCAAAAACCGAGGTGGCCCAAAGGAACACGGCCAGTGCGCAGACGATTTGGTTCCGGCTTGTCATCGAACCAGTCATTTTTCGTCCGATGATCCACTGCCGTTCTTTTTGTCGCTGCTGTAGATGAACTTCCCGATCAGACGCTCGATGCTCAGGGCGGACTCGGTGATCATGATCGTATCGCCGTCTTTCAAGATCCGATCCTCACCGCCCACCTGCAGGGAAACGTATTGGTCGCCCAGCAGGCCGGAGGTCATGATGGCCGCAGAAGTGTCGGTCGGAAGTTGCATGTCCGATTTCACATCGAGGCGCACCCGGGCACGGAAGTTCGTATCGAGAACGATGGAATTCACCTGACCAACTTTCACCCCCGCGATGACCACCGGGGCACGCGGTTTGAGACCGCCGATTTCGTCGAATTCCGCGAACAGCGAGAGGCCACCGTTGCTGCGGAAGGACAGGCCTCCAACATTGAAGGAGAGGTAAGCGATGGCGCCCAATCCGCACAGCACCAATACACCCACCAGAAAATCGCGCAAAGGAGCGCGCTTCATAGACTCATACTCCCCACAAAGCAGTAATCACGTAGTCGAACAGCAAGACAGAAACAGAGCTGATGACAACCGTCGAAGTGGTTGCTCGGCTCACTCCCACCGAGGTGGGGGCTGAGGTGTATCCACGGTACGTCGAGATCAGACCAACCAGCGCCCCGAAGACGAACGCCTTGATGAGGCTGCCGCACACATCGTCGTAGAAGTCGACCGAATCCTGCAGACTCGACATGTAACTTCCCGGATCGAGGTGCATGAGTGCCACCCCGACGAAATATCCGCCGCCAAGACCGCAAACGATGAACAACGCCGACAGCAACGGCATGGCCGCCACCATGGCCAGAGCTTTCGGGGTGATCACGACGTGAATCGGGTTGATGGACATCATGCGCAACCCGTCGAGTTGCTCGGTTGCCACCATCGAACCGATCTCCGCTGCGGTCGCCGATCCGGCCCGTCCAGTCGCCAACAAGGCGGTCAGCACCGGACCCAGTTCTCGAATCAGACTCAGCCCCACCACTGCCCCCAATGATTCCTCGGCGCCGAACCGTACCAACGTATTATAGCCCTGCAACCCAAGCACCATGCCCACAGCAGCACCACAGACACAGATGATGACGATCGACAACACGCCGATGTTGAACATCTCTGTCACGAAGGCTCCGAATCGTGGCGGCGGCGTGAAGACGGAGCGGAGGATCTGTGCCGCAAAGAACGTGATTCGCCCGAGTTGTTCGACAAAACGGATGGCCTCCCAGCCAAGATTCTGGATCCACCGCATGCCTTCACCAATGGACAACGGGAATGTGCTGTGGCTCTTGCACGAGATCCTCGTTGACTTCCTCGTTGAAGAACTCCCGGATGTGCGGCTGGGAGCTGTCACGCAGTTCCTCCGGCGTTCCCACCACGGCGCCTTTGCCCCACAGCAACACCACCTGATCGGCCATGCGCATGGTCGATGGGATGTGGTGCGAGGAGACGATCATGGTTACGCCGAGTTGCCGGTTCAGCCGGCGCAGCAGAGCCTCGATACGTTTCACCGAGATGGGATCGAGCCCCGAGAATGGTTCATCGCACAGGAGAACTTCGGGTTTCATCAGGATGGCACGCGCCAGGGCTGCCCGTTTGATCATTCCGCCCGACAACTGCCCGGGGAGGAGATGGCCCACATCGGCCAGGCCCACAGCGCTGAGCGTGCGTGCCACTTCCTGAGCGATCTCCTGTGCGCCCATCTTCGTATGTTCGAGCAACGGGAGTGCCAGATTTTCATGGACGGTGAGCGAGTTCAGCAACGCCCCGCCCTGAAACATCATGCCGAGCCGGGCGCGGATTTCGTAAAGTGCGGTCTCGGATAGGTTCGAGATGTCTTTCCCTACCACAACGACCCGACCCGCCTGTGGGTGGAGGAGTCCACCGATCAGGCGCAGGATGGTCGTCTTGCCGGAGCCGCTTCCGCCGAGAATGACGGAAATACGCCCGCGCGGAAACGAACAGGAAAAATCGCGCAACACGACGCGCTCGCCGAAAGCGAGATCCACCTTTTCAAAACTCACATGGGCATCGCTGGACGCCACCCATCCGTTCTTCATGGCCGCGACGAAAGTATCTACCCCTGCCTGCGGCGGCAAGTCGCCACTGCACGGAACCTGCCGGCCGGCGGTGTGCAACATCCAGCGGCCGGCCCGGAGGACCTCAGTCCCCCGAGTTCCGAACCTGCCCCTTTTCTGCCAACTGCCACTCCTCCGAACCCTTTGCTGCCACACGACGGACATGCTCGTAGTCCGCCAGAGCCTCTTGCCGCCGGCCAAGCACCTCGTAGCTCTGGGCACGTTCGAGATACGCCATCAACATGCCAGGCGCCGTTTGCAGCTTGGCGTTGCATGCTTCTACTGCCGCTTGTGCCCCCTCCACCCGGCGCACGGCGGAAACATAATCTCGAAATAGTTTCGGCAGTTCGGGTCGCAGTTCCGAAGCCCGGCGGAAATGGGGCAGAGCTTCCTTCCATCGCATCTGACCACGATCCAGAAAGCCAAGTGTCTGGTGGCCCGGGACAGTATCGGGATTGTACG
>CAZEWD010000030.1:12586-16293 GCA_964515725.1 uncultured Binatia bacterium (SeqCode) | reverse complement strand
CTTCCCGCGCATCAAGGATACCGTGCCGCTGGCTCGTGATTCGCGCGCCCTGGCCGAGAACATTCTGGAACGGGCGCGGGTCGCTCTGGTGCCGGGGAGCGCCTTTGGACCGACTGGGGAATCACACCTGCGCTTCTGTTACGCCCGCGAATTGTCCGATATCGATAACGCCTTCGACCGGCTGTCCGATTACTTTTCCGGCCGAACCGTCCGTACGGGTGCCTCACCAGCGGCGGCCGGCTCGAAGAGGGGGCTCGTCCAGGCGGACCGCAAACGAAGTGCGACGGTACGGCGCCGTCTCGGTTTGCGCGCACTGCAAGCACTTGCACGTCTGTATCTCCTGCGCCGCAAACCGCACGTCGTGGCCATTGCCGGGGGGCGCGGCAAGACGGTTCTGAAGAGAACCCTCACCGAGATCCTCTCCTCCCGCTATCGTACGCGAGCCAACCCACTTTCCTACAACACGGAGATCGGCCTCCCTCTCGCAATTCTCGATACCGGGTTCGATACCCAGAACATTGCATCGGTCATGCGCGGCATGTCACGTGCCGTTTGGCGAGTCCTTTTCCCCGACCCGGTCGAAGTGCTCGTGCTCGAGTTGGGAGCGCGTCAACCAGGCGGCATGGCGCAACTGGTGCGCGTGGTACAACCCGATGTCGCCGTAGTCACGCCGCTGGGTCTCAACGACTCGGAAGATCAGGACAGTCTGGCAACGATGCGTTCCGAAATGGGTAGTTTGATCGAAACCATGAGTCGGCGAGGAAAAACCGTTGCGGTTTGCGTCGACGATCCGATCCTGGCTGACCTGGCGGCAGCACCGCTCACACACCGCTTCAGCCGCAGCGCTTTGTTCGAACGGGACAGCGGGCGATTCCTCGATATCGAAGGCGAGGAATACCGTGTCGTGTCGGAACTGATCGGAGAAAGCAGTGTTCGTGCCCTTGCGGCAAGCGTCATCGTCGCCCGGCACTTCGGCATGAAGCCAGCGGAGATCCAGACCGTACTCGATCGCTGAAAGAGGCGGGACAAAAGCCGGAATGGGAGAGGCGGAGTCACCAGATCCCGCTCTCCTGCCGTTGCCCACCGGGAGAGGACGCCAGCGCACCTGCAGGCGTTACTGGCCCGGCGCGGCTAGCCCAGGAACTTTCGGCGAGCGGGACCTCCGCGGGTACGGCGGAGCGGCGACAGAGGCAACCCCGTGATTGACCGGCCGGGGGCCACGGCATACGAGGTCGCATGGCCGGATCTACCCCATGGCATGACGAGTCACTCTCCATTGGTGCAACGTTGCGCCGAGGCCTGCGTGTCCTGCGTGCCGGGATACGCCACGTGCTGCTTCCGAACATACGAGGTGATCATCGCCAGCGGCGCGCCGAGCATCTCCAGACAGCGCTCGAGGAACTCGGCGGCACCTGGATCAAACTGGGGCAGTCTCTGGCCTTGCGGTTCGATCTGCTGCCGTCCGATTATTGCCTGCAACTCTTTCAGTTACTGAATCAGGTGCGGCCGTTCCCGGCGGAAGAAGTACGCGAAGTCATCGAGCAGGAACTGCACCGGCCCGTCGAAGATTTGTTTCGTCTCTTCGATTGGCAACCCGTGGCAGCCGCGTCGATCGGTCAGGTCCACCGTGCGGAGTTGCCCGACGGCACCCCTGTCGCGGTGAAGGTCCAACGGCCCGGCATCCGTGCCCTGGCGCGGGCCGATCTTCGTCTGATGCGCTGGATCGCGCTCGTGCTCGATACCGTCCCCTTTGCCACCACCATCAATGCGCGCGCCCTGGTCGACGAATTCGCCCGCTGGACGGAGGAAGAACTCGACTACCGGATGGAAGCACGGCATGCCATACGGCTGCGAGCGAATGCCGCGGACGACCCGATCGAATACAACGCGAAGATCTTTCCCCAGTACACCACATCGCGCGTGTTGACCCTGGAGTTCCTGTCGGGCACCTCCGTGCTGGAGATCATCACGGCTTTGCGGGATCATCCCGAGACCGCACATACCTTTCTCGCCGAGCGCGGTCACGATCCACGCCGTATCGCGAGCCATCTAATCTGGAATGGTCTCAATCAGATCTACCGCACCCGTTACTTCCACGCCGATCCGCATCCTGCCAATCTGATCGTCCTTCCCGGGGATCAAATCGGCTACGTCGACTTTGGAATCGTCGGTAAGCTCGACCAGCGCACGACACGCTCTCTGCGCTATTTCGCACAACATCTTTTTGCGGGCGAAGTCGAAGCGGCGGTCGACGAATTCCTCCGTTTCCTCGTCCCGTCAACGCGAACCGACGTACACACGGCGCGGCGCGACCTGATCATGGTCCTCGAACAGTATCTGGAGAAAACGGGTGTCTCGGAACCATTTCCCGACCAGGGAAGCGATGCCTTTGAGATCCAGATGTTGGCCACGGTACGCCGGCATGGGATGACACTCTCACCCAGCGCAGCTCGTTATCTGAAGGCCGTGATCACAACCGATGCGATGGTCAAACAGCTCGATCCAGAATTCGATCTACACGGGCACGAGAATCGTTTCTTTCAGCGTCTCATCCAACTTGAACTGGGCGAGAAGCTGACACCGGGCGGAGTTGTCCGATGGTTTACCGATTTTCGGGTACGTCTCGACCGACTCCTCGAACTCGGCGATGTCGTGCGGACGAGCCCGGGGGGGCTCGCAGAAGGTCTGGCCGGCGAACTCAGGCGTCGCATGCGTATCCTGACGGCACTTGCCATAGCCGGCTGGTTTGCCGTCCTCGCCATGCTGTTCCGCTGACAGCCGGTACACCACGGTGTGCAGGACTCGTTGCAGGGATCAGTATTTCACTCGCCGGCGTGGGGTGTCTTCGTCCATCTCTTTCTCGAAAGCCCGGCCGGCGCGGATGAAATAGGACCACAACGCCTGCGGCGCACGGGTAAGCGTATGCAACGTGCCCTTGCCGGCAAGTTCCACATTTCGCAGGAAACGCTGCGCCGGCTCTGGAAACTCTGCATCGAGCACGGCCGGAAGATTCATCAGTTCTTCCAGGACACTCGTCGACTGGCGACGTGCCCACTCCTGCTTCTCTTGTTCGGTCGGCCCAGCCACCCAATCCTGGCGCCGTTTCGTTTCGCGTTCGGCCCAGGCGTCGGCGTCAGCTTCCGACTCCTCTTCGCCCGTTTTGGATTGCCGGGTGCGCCATGCCTGTTTTTCGGCATCGGTCGGCCCTGCTGGCCAGGCAGAGCGCCGGCGGTGTTCACGCTCGGCCCATTCCTGGACTTCCTCGGGTGATGGTCCCAGACGCGATTCCTCGAGCCCCAACGCTGCTCGCCAGCGATAGCGTTGCGCCCAGATTCGCTTTTCCTCTTCACTCGGACCGGTAAGCCAGGCGGCGCGCCGGCGTTGCTCGCGCACGGCCCAGGCGTCGATCTCCTCGGCCGTGGGATGAAGTGGGCGGTCACGCGGATCGGAACTCATAAATCACCTCTGAAGAGTGATGGCAGAACGCATTGTCTTCGGCTGCGGACTTTACCGGATTCGTCATGCCCCCGCTATAAGGGAGAGGCATCGAAAGAATTGCCGTGGCAAGCCGAGGCAAAAGTCTCGATCCAATCCGGCAATTCAGTGCGATAGCATGGACAGATTCTCCGTTCGTGGCCGCTTCTGTCCGCCGCTGGCCTTGCAATGGGGGACGGGGAGCAAATGACCCACAATCTATGGCAGAAAGA
>CAZEWD010000030.1:0-12576 GCA_964515725.1 uncultured Binatia bacterium (SeqCode) | reverse complement strand
TCACATGGACGCCATCAAGAGAATTCTCTTTGCAACCGACTTTTCGCCTGGAGCAGCATCGGCGGCCGAGACGGCCGCCCAGCTAGCCAAACAGCTTCAAGCTGGCGTCCATGTGATCACCGTCGTCGACACCTGGCCCCTCCTCGACGCCTATGGTGATGCATCCTATCGCGAGGAACGGATCGCCGACATCCGGGGACAGGCGCGCGAAAAACTGACTGCATTGGCCGCCAAACACTTTGCCGGTCTGCCCGAGGTGAATCTCGAAGTTCGTGATGGATACACCTCGAAAGAAATCATCCAGGCAGCACAGGAATCGGGATCTGGACTGATCGTCCTGGGAACCCACGGCAGAACGGGTCTGGCACATCTCCTCATCGGGTCGATTGCCGAAAAGGTGGTGCGGAGTAGCCCGATTCCGGTTCTGACGGTACGGGGAAATCCCTGAAGACATCTCGCCAGAGACCGAGCCCTCAGGCTGGTGTTTTGAATTTCGGAGAAGTGACGGAACCCCCGAGCCAGCCGGCATCCCGCATCCAAACGATGGTGTCCTTGAGACCTTCCCGAACATCCGGGTAGCGGTACTCGAAGCCGGCCCGCAGTGTCTTGCGATTGGAGACCCAATAGGAGGAACCAAGGTACGTTGCGGACTGCACCTCGAACACGCGTACCTTCGGCAAACCGTAGCGGCGCTCCAGGGTGGTCCACAGGCGTGCTGCGGCAACGGCAACAGGACGGAGCAACGGCAGAAAAACCAAAGGAATGTCCCACATCCGCCGGCCAACAAGCAACGCGATGTAGTGCAGAAACTCGTGGTACGAGATGATGCTGTTGTCGACCACGTTATAGTCCTCGCCGATCGCGCCCGGTTGTTCGGCGATCCAGCAGGCGAAACGGGCCAGATCCAGGACATGTACAGAGGTCGTGACGAAATTCCGGGAGTCGGCCGGGATCACGGGAACGAGGCCGGCCGCCACGGCGAGTATGATGCCGCCATGCCCGTAATCGCTACCGGGGCCGTAGATCGGCGCCGGCCGGATGACCGTCACCGGCAAGCCGGATTCCCGGTGCGCCTTCCAAACGAGTTTTTCCTGCTCCCACTTTGAAACGGAATAAACGTTCACCAGATGCGTCCCTTCGGGTTGCAGGGCGTCTTCGGGTGTATTTCTGGGAGAAGAGGACTCTTCCGAGAAAGGCAGATTCGAGCGCACACCGTACGAGGCGGGATAGGGTTTTCCAAATACTCCACAGGTGCTCCAGTGGATGAAACGCTCGACGCGCGCCGGGATCGCCACAGCCAGCAGGTTTCGCGTTCCTTCGATATTCACCTGGCGCAGGCGCGACAAGGAAGCGCTGTAGTCGTAAAGGGAAGCCGTGTGGAAAATCCGGCCGATCCGCCGCGCCAGGAGCGGCTGTAGAGACCCCGGATGAAGAAGGTCCGCTGCAACGAGTTCGAGATTCGGGTGCTCCAGGTCGAGGCCAAGCCGCTCCATTAACTTGCGCCGGCCGGGATCGGCCAAAGTGGGCGCCAGGTCCATCCCCAGCACGCGCCGGCCTTGTCCCAGGAGTTCCAACACCACATGGGATCCCGCAAAACCAAATGCTCCGGTGACCAGATCGACTTCGTCGCTCATCAGGCTGCCCCTTTCCACCTACCCTCCGAGATTACACCGTGATGTCCTCCAGGAGGAAACCGTTTCGCGACGTCCTCGCACACACGGCAACCGCACAATCTCCCGCAGATTCGGCAGGCTATCCGAACCGAACAGATCAAAGTCCGCTCGAAGGCCGAGATACAGGCGGCCTCCCAGATCACCGGCTGCCGGCCTCGGCATGGCGCGTGCAGTCCTTCGCGTATTGATATCGGTCAGGTTCCAGCGCCCGCGGGAGACAGGCCGGCATCGTCCGATCGGCCCTCTCGCACAAGCACCGTCCGGGTTGTTTGCCCGAACGGCGTCACGGGCGATCCAACACGCCCGATGTCTCCCGATGGCGACTCGTTCAACGATCCAGATATGCCTTGGTGAAGGTTTCCGGCGAGATCTTTGCGTGGTGCGTGATATCCTCGATCACCAGTTCAGAGAGCGCCTGCGTCTGAACGTTTTTCATCTCCTGATCCAGTGGTGTCCAGATCCCGTCGATCTTTTCGAGTCGCCGGGGTGTCCAGACCTTCAGCAACTTGTCGGAGCGGTCGTAGTATTCGGTCTTCACGCTCACCGAAATATCCGGGGCGATGCAATACACGATCTTGCTGTAGGGATAATCTTTCTTGATCGATCTGGCCTCCACCTTACGGCATTCCCGCCCATCGATCTTGTCCTCTCCGACCTGGCGATACTTGAACTCCTTCATGTCGGGAAGCGCGATATCGATCATATAGAAAGTGGATCCGAGAAAAGAATGCTCGAGGGTCCACTCCGGCACTTGAACACTGCGGCGCACGATGGGAACGAACGTGTAGTGTTCGTCCGCTCCCTCGTCCCGATCGAACGAGAGAAAGCGCGTGCCCTTCAGCACGTACGGTGCGGTAATCTCCATGTATGTGGCGCTACCGTCGTCGTTTTGCTGATGGTAGACGTCGAGGACGCGCACCATCCCGCCCGGAGATGACAATTTGAGGCGCGCGGTAAACGTCACACGTGTCTCGTCGAACATGGCTTTCGCCAGAGCACGGGCATCTGCTTCCGATGCCCTGCCACGCGTGCCGGTCACCAAAGCTCCGATCAGTACGAGAGCAAACGTCAGGAACGCCCTTGCACGATGACTCCGAGAGGGAGCCTGCATCTCAACTCTTTCTCGCTCCATGACCAATCCTCCGTACGCTTTCCTTTATGCAATGCTCGCACCTCAAAGATGAGGCTGACGATCACGGCGCGAGGGGGAACCGTATCTGCGAGTTTGGCAACGTCTGGCCATTCTTCTTCCCGAGGATGGGAAGTTCCCACAACCTGTTACCAGCAACTCCACGAAGCGGAACTGGCACACGGCTGGCAAACGGAGAAGGAACTGAAACCAGGGAGGGTGAGGTGATGATCCGTCACGGATTCAAGAGCGCGTGCTTTGCAGTCGTCGTGTTGTCGCTCCTGAGAGCCAACGCTGTTTTGGCCGAGGGAATTGCCGCCGCCACGGTTTTGAGCGGAAACGTCGAAAGCCAGACGCTCCTCCGCCATTCATCGGCGAAAGAGATCCAATTCGTTCAAAACCGCAACACGTTCCGGCTTTCCGGCGAGTTGGATCTCCTTGCCGCAGCAAAGACCATGGGAACCTCCAACATCCCCGGGATCAGCTCAGCACGGACGACTCTTCTCTACCGTGGCGTCTACGACAGCGTGTACGACGCAGCACCGGGGGACCGACAGCACGGACAGGAGCGCTACGATGATCTCGTCGGCGGATCGATCCAGAACCTCTCACATGCGCGGCGTGACGTATACAAATTCGAGAACGATCTGCGCGAAGCCTATCTCGATCTTTCACTGAGCCAGTGGCCGATCCACTTCCGATTCGGACGCCAACAGGTCGTCTGGGGCGAAGCGGATCACTTCCGCCTCATGGATCTGTGGAATCCGCTCGATCTGCGCTGGCACATGCACCAGGAGACGAAGTGGGACGAGATTCGCTATCCGCTCTGGCTCCTCAAAGCCGTTTGGAATCCCGGACGACTGGGTCCGATCAACGATTTCTACACAGAGTTGGTCTACAATCCCGGCGACTATAAGCCCGGTATCATCACCGGCTACCTCCCCCGCCCCTGGGCTCTGCCCTTCCCCTACCCCTTGCGCCAGGGACAGGTGCAATACGATCCAGTCACCAGGGCATACTTCACGCCAGAGATCGATCTGCAGGGCACCAGCGACGCTAAAGGAGACTTTCACCGCAATCCCGCCCACACAAGCGAAGTGGGTGTCCGTATGCACGGCACGAGCCAGCAGGGCATCGAGGCAACGATCAACTACTTCTGGGGTCGTGGACGCAACATCGGCGCGGCTTTTCCGTTTGCCATGAAAATCGAGAGCATCGATCTCCCGGCTCTCCCTGGTCTCGGTGCTCAATCGGTGGGACGCTACCAGGTCCACCCCTATGATCTCAACAGTGTCGCCGAAGTCTATCCCATCCATGTCAGAGGCAAGCTCATGCATCCGTACATGCACGTGTTCGGCCTCACACTGAAGTACTTCGACGCTGCATTGACCGGCACATCCTTCCGGATGGAAACGGCCTACGTTCTCGGCTCCCCCTTCCAGACAATCGAGTCGGAAAAACTCGTGCAGGCAACCTTGAATGGCAAGAAGGTGCCGGGGTTGCTCCCGACCGCGCCTCTGGGATTCACCAAACGGGATCTCTGGAGCGGCATGATCGGATTCGATCGCGCGAACATGTGGGAGTCTCTGAATCCGGAGTATCCCTGGCTGTTGAGCGGGCAACTTTTCTGGACGTACACGACCGGCCGCCACGTCGACCTGTTACGCGGCAACGCCGGTGTATCAGAAGAGCCGTATTTCGGTCCGGTCGGCGTCTGGATGACCGGCCCTCATGCCGGGCAGAACGAGCGCCAGCAGAATGCGCGTCAGATCGGCAATGGCGACAACATTCGCCGCTGGGAGAGCCTCTTTACCCTTACCGCCACGAGTTCCTACCACAATGGCACCCTGGTGCCGATCCTGGCGAATATCTTCGACCCGGTGAACCTCAATAACACCGTGATCTGGTCGCTCGAATATTTTCTCACCAACTCGCTGTTCCTGACCGTCCAACAGGCCTTTTACACGGACTTCAAGGCGAAGGTGCCGAGCAACGATCCCTGGTTTGTCGGCGGGCGACTACACCGTCGTGACGAAACGGGTCTCAAGGTAACCTGGCAGTTCTGATGGTGCTTCGGAGCGCGACGGCATCAACGTTCCCCCATGGTGCCGCCGTGCTTCTCGCGGCACTGCCATTACCGGGGACGGCCGGTTCTCCCAGGAGAATGGCCGCATGCCAACAGCGCTCCTGCGCCGGCCACAGCGGTCGGAGCAACAGCATCCATGCATGCGCTCCTCAATATCGTCCGATCGCTTGAGGTGGCCGTAGTGCAGCACGGCATCTTTTCAGCAGAGAGAGCGTTCGGCGAATTTTGCCAACCCAGAGAATCCTCTTCATCAAAACAGAGAATTACAGCCCCGAAAAGGCGCCTGTGTGCCGTGCTGGGAAAGCAGCGCCCGCTGGCAAAGTCTTTGCCCTCTCCAACGTCGGGCGGGCCGGAACACGAAAGCGGCCCGGCCGAAGCGAGGCTGGTTCCATGCCGCGATCACACGGAGTCACACGGCCGAACACAAAGGTGCGTTTCTTCTACCGGGACGAGTACGTCACCCACGCAGTCGAGCAGGGCATCCGACATGTGTTCGACACACAAAAACCACGCAGGATCTTCAACGCGCTGATCAGTGCGCGACTGATGCCTGCCTCCGAGGTAATCCCTCCAGAAGCCGTAGCAGAGCCGGACCTCCTCTTAGTCCACACTCCCGACTATCTGGAGGAGATACGGCAACCCCAACGCCTGGCACGGCTCCTCCAACTCGATCCCGATGTGCAATGGGATGCGCGCCTCCTGCAGCCGTTCCTCTACGCGGCCGGAGGAACGCTGGCGGCAGCACGCCGGGCGGCACAGGACTGTTCCGTCAGCATGAATCTCGGTGGCGGCTACCATCACGCGCAGGCCGACAAAGCGGAAGGCTTCTGCGCCATCGCCGATGTAGCAATCGCCATTCGCGCCCTCCAGCGCAGTGGCCAGACCCGCCGGACACTCATCGTCGATCTGGATTACCACCACGGAAGTGGGAATGCGGCGATCTTCGCCAACGATGAGTCGGTATTCACCTTCTCCATCCACGCCGGAAACTGGTGCTGGATCAGCAAACGGAACAATCGTGACGTCGAGCTTCCACCGGGCACACAGGACGATGCCTATCTTGCCGCATTGCGCCAGCACCTTCCGGAAATCCTGGACCAGTTCCACCCCGATTTCGTTTTCTACGTCGATGGCAGCGATCCGTACGTGGGCGACTTTCTGGGAGACTTCAAGGTGAGTGAACACGGCATGCTGGAGCGCGATCGCTTCGTCACCCAGCAGGTCCGAAGACGTGGTCTGCCCCTGGTGGTGGTGACGGCGGGCGGTTACGGCCCTGAGAGCTGGCGCATTCATTTCAATTACTGCCGCTGGCTGCTCACCGGTCAGGGGCTCGTTTCATGACCACACTGCTCTTTGGCCGCTTCGATGCAGCGGAGTTGGAGCGCCGCTTCGAAGAAGTGGGGGTGTGTGCCGCGCTCGAACACAAAGGCTTCACCGATTTCAAGGTCGACCTCGAGACGCTCGCAGCCGGAATCCCGCACATCCGGCTGTCCGGCGCAAAAAGTGGCACGCGGTGGGAGTTGATCGATGCGCGTCTGACCGAATCGGCAATCCCGGCCGAATTTTTCCGGGACCGTGGATTTGCTCTCGGACGTCCCGCAGAACTCTTGTCGGTTTACTGGATCCGAGAACAAGACCCGAGCAGGGAATTCAGTGCCGAACGTCCGCCTCTACCCCTGCAACAGCACCCGGGGCTCGGCGTCTTACGCAACGCATTCCAGGTAGCCGTCGGTGTTGCACGGGATCTCCAGAAAGACGGGATCGCCTGTATCCCCAAATTCTATCATGACGCCGTCATTTTCTACCGTTCGCGTCTCTTTCTGTTTCTCGAACCGGGCCAACAGGGACGCTTCGAAGCCCTTGCGCGCGACCTGCGGCCGCTGTCCCTCGGCACCGCCTCGATGTTGCTCCTCAGCAATGGTGTGCAGGGAGCCGACGGAACCAACGTCGACTGGGGCCTTCACCCACAGGTCTGTCCGCTCTCGCCCGAGATGTGTGATTACTTCAACTCGAAACCGTATGCAGACGCGGTCGCGGAGGGATTTCAAACAAGCCGGTACACATGGTCGCCCGAGGCCCTCGCAACCGCGCAGGCGCTCGAACGTAAATTCATCCGGAGATGACTGCGCGGCGCTGCGTGAGACTGACGGGGCACAACTGCGCTACTCTTGTTTCCGGGACAGCCACTCGATGAAGCCTCGTACCAGATCGCTCTCCGTGAGGATGCCCACGAGCTTTCCTGCCGAAAGCACCGGAACTCCACCGATCTTGCGTTCCAGCAGGATACGTCCAGCATCCTCCAGGGAATCATCTGCATCCACGGTGATGGCAGGTTCCCTCATCGCCGCTGTCACCTTGCTGGTCGACAGGTAGCCAGACTGCTCCCGCAGATCCCCATCGGTAATGATCCCCAATACCGTTCCGGCAGCATCCACGACAGGAAGCCGCCGGAACTGCCCTTGTTGCATCAGCTCATATGCCTTCGAGAGAGGCTCGTGCGGCTGAATCGTTTCGACCCTGGTCGTCATCAGGTCGCGAACTTTCATGCCGGTCTCCTTCGGTCCTCATTGCCATTGTCCGCAGTCGTCTCGTCGGTCACCCCGCCAGCAGAAAAACTTCGCAGACCTTCGGCCAACTGGCGCAGCCTCCCGGCTGCGAGGTGGTGAACGGTTCCGGGCGTTTCGGTGTTTCCGGCCGCAGCACCGCTGAACAGCTCGATCGCTTCATCAATCGTTTGAATTGCGTAGATGTGAAATTTCCCCAGGCGCACTGCTTCAACGACCTCACGGCACGGAACGAGGTGTTCGAGATTCTGGATGGGCAGTACGACGCCCTGTTTCCCTGTCAGACCGACCTCCTGGCAGGCGTAAAAAAAGCCTTCTACCTTTTCATTGACGCCACCAATCGGTTGGACTTCTCCAAACTGATCGACACTTCCGGTCACCGCAAGATCCTGCCTCAAAGGCACCCCACTGATGGCTGAGACGAGCGCCAGCAATTCGGCCACCGAGGCGCTGTCTCCCTCGATTCCGCTGTAGGACTGTTCGAACGACAAGCTTGCATACAGGCTGAGCGGAAAATCCTGTGCATAGGTCTTACGCAGGTAGCCTGAAATGATGAACACGGCCTTATCGTAAGTACTTCCCGTCAGCTTCGCTTCACGATCTACAGCGATGATACCGGCGTTTCCCATCGACACGCTGGCTGTGATTCGCGCGGGACGACCAAAGTCGTATCCGCCGATATTCGATACCGCCAGACCATTCACCTGCCCGACACGTTCACCGTCAAGATTGATGAGGAGGACTTTGTCGCGAATGAGCTCCCGTACCTTGACCTCGGTCCGGTTCAGCCGGAAACGACGTTGTTCGATCGCCTGCTCGACGTCGGAAACTTCGATCTGTGCCTGCTGACTCTTTGTTGCCCAGAAGGCAGCCTCACGTACAAGATCGCCGAGATCGCTACACTGGCTCGGCAGTTTGCGCCTGTCGCCAACCGAACGGGATGCAAACTCCATCAGACGGGCTACGGCGGGAGCACTGAGCGGCGGGAGACCCTCCTCCCGGCCGATGGTGGCAATCTGAGCGATGAAATTTTGCCGTGCTTCCTCGCCTTCTGCTTCGAATCCGAAGTCGGCTCGCACCTTGAAAATCGACGGAAACTCCTCGTCGAGGAAATACAGGAGTTGGAAGACATCCGTCGGTCCTGTGAGAACGACACGTGTCTGGATCTTCATCGGCTCGGGCTTGAGCATCGAGGTGGCAAAAAGAGCAAAGGGGTCGTAACCCTCGATCTCCAGCTCCTCACTCTTCAGTGCTCTTTTGAGAGTGCGCCATACGAGTGGCTCGGAAAGAGCATCGAGGACGTTGATTACGAGGCAACCCCCGTGCGCACGCAGGAGAGAGCCGGCCGTCACCCGCGTGAAGTTTGTGACCAGCTTGCCAAACCGATCGACAACACGTTCGACCGCACCGAAAAGATTCCTGTAGGTCGGCGATGGCTCCACGATGATCGGGGCACCCTGACCCGGCCCATTATCGACAAGCACGTTGACCTCGTAATCGAGGAACAATTCGTCTTCCGATGGCGGTACCATGAAAGGGGGCATCACAGGCTGTGGCGTTCCTCCCTCACGAAATTCAGCCAGATGGTCGAGCACATGTTCACGTAATTCCGAAAGGTAGGTACGGACCTCCTCCTGTGGGTAACGCTCCGCCAAATCTTCGAACAAAGGATGAATTGCCTCCGCCGCGACTCGGCGCTCCGCGCCTTTCACCTCGCGCGCCAGACGGCCGAGGAGCGAACGTTGCTGGCGTATGACCGCCTTCACTTCACGCCCCAGTTCTCTCTGACGACGGCGCAGATCCATCTGCTCCGCCTCCGTCAGTTCCGCGAGTTCCTTGGGTTCCATGGGCCTGCCGTCCTTCAACGGGATGAACAACACTTCACCGTTCGGTCCCGGCTGCAAGGCGAAGCCCGCTTGCGTGGCATGCTCGGCAAGCTGGCGGTTGATCGCTTCCCCTTGTTCCCCGAACTGTTCCGAGAGCTTTTCCTTCTCCTCCTCGAATGTCTCCTCTCGCAGCGTTTTGGGCAGTGCACGGCGTAATTCCTCGACCAGCTCACGAATATCCTGTCGCAGACGCATACCCCAACCAGCCGGCAGGTAGAGTGCTCGCGGGCGATCGCGATTGCGAAAGTTCTGCACCAGGACCCGATCCCCCGGTGTCGGCTGATCCGCCATGAACCGCTGCAACAGAGAGGCGAGATCCCGTTCACGGTGGGTGCCCAGAAGTCCGCACACATAAATGTTGAAACCAGCGTGCTGCACCCGTAGCCCCATTTCGAGTGCTGCAAGTGCACGCTCCTGGCCAATCCATTGGGTGGGTGCTGAGATCTCTGCCGTCGTCTTGAATGGCAACCATTCGGCAGGGACAGAAAATGCGAGGCGCTCGGACGGGACCTCCGCAACCGGCGTTGCACGCATCAATTCGACGGTATCCATATCCACCCCATCAACCACGTACGCGGCTGCGCAAGCCCACACGGATCTGTAGACCACCCGCCTCGAAACGCACGTCGAATCCGGACGGCTCCGTCCCCGGTGGGAGGGTCAACACCTGCCGGTATCGCCCCTCGGAACTCTCCTGGATTCCCGGCAGATTTTTCGTTTCCCGGTGCTGCGACGAGGCCGTGATCGTCACCTCATCACCGGCAACGTGAAATCCCACATCGGTAAAACGCGTCACCGGTAAAGGGACCTTGAATTCAATCGACGTACGCGAGGGCGGCTCCGGCAGAGGCCTGGAATGGCTCCGCCAGGCTTCATGGATGAGTTCGTCGAACATTCGATCGATCGCGTCGATGAATTTTGTCATCTCCACAACTCCTGCCTCACGCACTTTCTTGACGTGCAGGCCCGTTGCATCCTCGCAGAATTGTTCCTTTGCCGCGACACCTGCCCACACCTCATCGTGCAAACGAGTTGCCATCGCAACCCCCGGCAGAGAGCACACCGAGCCGAGCTTCGATTCCGAACCACACGAAAAATCGTGCCGTGCCGATCGGTCGGAATTACGCCTCAAACCGGCGGCAGAGATCGCACCGGGTCAAACCGGTAGATCCACCCCCGTCGCACCATCGACTTCTCGAGTTCAACGGCAACGAATACCGCTCCAGACGCAATCAGGGTAACTACCAACTCCCCGCTACTCAGCGGCTGCGTCTTCAAGAGACGATTCAAGAACGGGAGATAGATGGCGCAAAGCTGTAGTCCCATCGTTCCGACTACCGCCCAGAAAAGGGGTTGATTCGATAGGATCCCCTGGGTGAACAGTGATTCCCTTTCGGAACGAATGGCCAGGATGTGGCCGAGTTGTGACAGACCAAGAACGGTGAAAACCATGGTCTGCCAATGGGATCCCATGTGGTAGGCCACGGCTTGTGTGGCCAGTGTGATGCCCGCCATCAATACACCGACCCAGACCATGTGCTGCCAGAGACCACGCGCAAACATACTTTCGTTCGGTGGGCGTGGGGGTCGTTGCATGATGCCGCGCTCCTCCGGCTCGACAGCCAGAGCAAGTCCTGGAATCCCGTCCGTCAGCAGATTGATCCAGAGAATATGAATCGGCAGCAGAGGAACCGGCAGCCCCAGCAGTGGCCCAACGAACAGGGTCCAGATTTCCGCTGAGTTACAGGTGATACAGTACTTCACGAACTTGCGGATATTGTCGTAGATGCGCCGTCCCTCGCGAACCGCCGCAACGATCGTGGCAAAATTGTCGTCGAGCAGAATCATATGGGCCGCTTCGCGTGCGACATCAGTTCCCCCCAGACCCATGGCAACGCCGATGTCAGCCTGTTGCAAGGCAGGAGCATCATTCACCCCGTCCCCCGTCATGGCGACCAGTTCACCCCGTTGCTGCAGCCGCTGGACGATCTTGATTTTCTGTTCCGGAGCCACTCGCGCATATACGCCGATCCTCTGGACGCACCGGTCGAGCTCCGTATCGGAGAGAGTGTCGAGTTGATCACCTGTCATGACCGCTGCGTCTGATCCGACGATCCCCAGGCGTATGGCGATGGCACGCGCCGTCGATGGATGATCTCCAGTGATCATGACCGGCACGATGCCGGCTTCGCGGCATTGTGCGACAGCACCAGCGGCCTCGGCTCGAGGTGGATCGATCAGACCCACAAACCCCAGGAAGTCCAGGCCACGCTCGATGACTTCCGTATCGAGCACCTCGGGCAGGTAGTCCCAGCGACGCGAGGCAAAGGCCAACACGCGCAACCCGGATGAGGCCATTCTCTCCGCCTGTTCGAGGAGACGATCGCGCCACGACATTTCGGCATGATCCGCGTTGCCGGGCATACGGCAACGGTCGACAACCGCCTCAGGTGCCCCTTTCGTAAACGAGATCAGCACATCATCGCCTCGATGAAAGGTCGTCATGCGCTTTCGCACGGCATCAAAGGGGATCTCGGCAATCCGCGGGTAGCGCACAGTGAAATGGTCCTTTTCGTACCCGGCCGCCGCGGCGGCCTCACAGAGTGCAACCTCGGTCGGATCCCCCGCCGGTGTCTGATTCGTCTCAACCGACGCATCATTGCTGACCGCCAGAGCGAGCAGTAGTTCCTGACAGGCCTGCGAGTAGGGCACCGTAGAAGCAGGGACGAGCGATCCACCGGCGTAAATCGATTCGACTCGCATCCGATTCTCGGTGAGTGTCCCAGTCTTGTCCGAACAGATGTAGGTCACCGAACCAAGTGTCTCGACGGCCGGCAACCTGCAGATCAGCGCGTGTTTCTGCACCATGCCTCGCGCACCCAGGGCTAATGCGATGGTGACGACAGCGGGTAGTGCCTCGGGAATTGCCGCCACTGCCAGGCTGATGGCGGTCAGCAGCATTCGCCCCAGCTCCTCACCGTGACTCACTCCAATGAGGAACACGAGTGCACAAAACACGATTGCGATCAGTGAAAGGCGTCCTCCAAAAGCGCCCAATCGTTTCTGGAGCGGCGTTTTCTGTTGCTCCGTGCTCTGCAGGAGTTGGGCAATTCGCCCCAGCGCCGTTCCCATGCCAGTCGCGACGACCACACCACAACCACGGCCGTAGGTGACCGTCGTACCCCGAAAAGCCAGGTTCATTCGATCACCGAGCCCAGCCGACACAGCGCACGGTTCC
>CAZEWD010000029.1:13629-16542 GCA_964515725.1 uncultured Binatia bacterium (SeqCode) | reverse complement strand
GCTCACGAGACATGCCGAGCTGTCCCAGCCAGGGCAGTTTGCCTGCGAGGAACACGTGACTCTGCTCGGCCCCAAGGGGCGCATCGAGCGGGTGCGTATCATCGGACCTGCACGGAAGGAGACTCAGGTCGAGATTGCCATGACCGAGCAGTTCGAACTGGGTGTGCATTCCCCCCTGCGGGAAAGCGGCGACATCGAACACACGCCCGGCTGCACGCTCGAAGGTCCGGTGGGGAGTGTCAGCATCGACAAGGGTGTCATTTGTGTTTTGCGCCACATCCACATGACACCGGCCGACGCGCTGCGCTACGGCGTCCGTGACAGATCCTTCGTCCGTGTCCGCGTCTCCGGTGACCGGGAACTCGTATTCGGCGATGTGCTCGTGCGCGTCGATCCAGAGGCACACCTTGCGATGCATATCGATACCGATGAGGGGAATGCGGCAGGGATCGAAGGAGAGGCCTGGGGATATATCGAAGGAATCCAGGACAATGCGTTCTGACGTCGCTTCCAGCACGATTGGCATGCCCTGTGACGGCGCCCTCGCTATTGAAACGCAACCGGCGATCTTCTTTTAAAGCCGGAAGGTGATCTGCGGCCCTGAAAGCACAGGCAGGTGGTCTATGCTGTGGCCGGTCATGGGGTAATATGGAGAGCGTCATGGACAAGCCGATCTTCCACTCACGAGCACGGGCGTTCGAAGAAGATTATTTCAACCGGAAGGAAGCCGCTCTGGTCGAAAAGCTCAAAGAGGTTTTCCACAAGAAACTCGACAAAGAGAGTATCCGCCAGACCACTGGGATCACGGACGAGGAGCTTCTCGATCGACTCGTCGATCTCAACCTGAATGGCGAATCGATGGCCGCCTTCAACCTGCTGCCCCTCATCGAGGTTGCCTGGGCCGATGGCGGTGTGGATGAACGAGAGATCAAGGCCGTTCTGGCGGCCGCGGAAAGCCGCGGCCTTCCGCCGGGGAGCAGGACCTATGCAATGCTTGAAATGCGTTTACGAGAGGGACCCGATCCTCAGGCACGCAAGGCGTGGTACATGTACGCCAGGGCCCTGCGCAAAGTACTGAGCCCCGAACAGCTTGCCGAATTCCGTTCGGATCTGCTGGCCACATGCAAGGAGATTGCCGAGACCAGTGGCGGACTGCTGGGGATAGCGTTCACCGTGTCGCACAACGAACGCAGGGTGATGGATGAAATTGAAAAGGCGCTAACCGCCTGATTGACCACCAGACACGGGACAGGCCGGAGAAACGGCAAGGATCCGTACCGTTCAATTCCTCTGGCGAACCGGCTGCCCATCGGCCGGCTTTGCAGGCGCCGATCACTCAAAATCGATCATCCGCCCCGGCCATGGCGGCCCCGGGTGGGGACTTCACGGAGACCTGCCGTGGCGAAAAAATGGCCCGCTCGCGTCGATCGAGATTGCCGCCGAAAGCGACTTCCGCAAAAACATGACTCCGGCAGGAGAATGGAACGAGCGGAAAAGATGGGCTCATGAGCGGAGCCGGCTTCCCCAGGAGAGCATTCAGCAATCTCGTCAGACGAGCCAGCATCGCGCTCAGCCGCAGGGGCCGGCTCTACGTCCAACTCGACGCACAGGGCCTTCTCGCTGCCGCCCGGAAACAAACGGGCCTGGTGGATTTTGGTGAGACTGGTTTTCTGGACCCCTTCCATCGCCTTCTCGCCTCCTACGAGGCGGATGCCCGGCTCACGCTGCTCGGCCGCATCGGTGCGCGTCAGGACACCATCCGGTTGCTTGCGACCCGCCTCCTGCTCGAGGAGGATCGTCGTAAATTCCCAGAAATAGCTGCCCAATCCATCCGGCGGCCTCTGTTCGTCACCGGGCTGCCCCGGACGGGCACGACCCTCCTGCACGGACTCCTTGCACAGGATCCAGCAGCGCGTGCTCCCCTGAACTGGGAGATGCTGTACCCTTCTCCTGCGGTCGCCGGGGGAAACCACCAATCCGACCAGCGCATTGCCATGGCCGAACGTCAGATCCGTTGGTTCTACCGTCTTGCGCCCGACTTCCGGCGCATCCATCCGATCGGCGCCCGGCTGCCGGAAGAGTGCCTCATCCTGACCAGCTACTCCTTCATGAGTTTCCAGTTCCAAACGAGCCATCCGGTCCACTCCTACCAGAAGTGGCTCGAAGCGCAGGATTTGCAGCCGTCCTACCGCAAACACCGGGAGCTCTTGCAGCACCTGCAGTGGAACACGCTGCCACGGCAGTGGATCCTCAAGGCGCCTGCGCATCTGTTTGGGCTGGAGGCGATCTTTGCGGTGTATCCGGATGCTGAAGTGGTGGTGACACACAGAGATCCGACCGAGGTGGTCGCCTCGATGGCGAGCCTGCACACGGCGTTGCGCAGTACGTTTTGCGAGGGAGTGGATCCGAAACAGGTTGGAGACGAAGTATGCCGGCGTTGGGCGGATGGTGTGGGGAGGATGATGCGGGTGCGCGACAGCGGGGTGGTCCCGGCACAGCATTTTGTCGATATTCGCTACGAGGATATCGTGCAGCATCCGATCGATGTGGTACGGCGGATTTATTCCAATTTCGACCGTGAGCTCACCCCGCCGGCCGAAACCCGGATGCGCCGTTTTCTTGAATTGCATCCGAAGGACCGTTTCGGGCGCCACGAATATTCCCTGGAACAGTTCGGCCTCGATCGGGGACGAGTCTGCGCCGAATATGCCTCCTACCGAGAGCGGTTCAACCTCTGATTGGCCCCGTCCTTCCCCCGTTTTTGCGGTTATCCCTGGGGATAAAAGCGAGGATCCGGAACAAGGAGAAGCGCCCCGCGGCTGGTACGCATGGCGCGCTCCGCCACGACCGGCCGGAATTCCAGGTACAGATTGTGACAGTTCCTTTATGCGGGAGCGCTAAAAACAGCGCCCT
>CAZEWD010000029.1:7561-13619 GCA_964515725.1 uncultured Binatia bacterium (SeqCode) | reverse complement strand
CTATGATTGATCCTGGAGAGCCTCTGTGTCTTTCTGGGCCAAGGCACAGGCCGACTCGACCGTGCGCCAATCCGTTTTCCCAGGGGGAGGTGTGTAATGTCGTTCGAAAGTCAGTTGTCGCGTGAATTTCTCCGGGTTGTCGAAGAAGCCGGCATCGCAGCGGCTCGTACGATGGGGCAGGGCGCTCGCAAGCATTCGGATCGTGTTGCCGTGGAGGCGATGCGCAAGGCGATGGATTCGTTACCGATGCGCGGCACCGTGGTGATCGGCGAGGGCGAACGCGACGAGGCGCCGATGCTCTACATCGGGGAGAAGGTCGGCCGGCAGCATGAAGAGGATATCGAGGTCGATATCGCGGTCGATCCGCTCGAAGGAACCAATCTCTGTGCCACCGGCTCACCGGGGGCCATTGCGGTGCTTGCGGCGTCGAATCACGGGGGGCTCCTCCACGCCCCGGATTGTTACATGGAAAAGATCGTCGTGGGGCCCGCAGCTCGCGGCGCTGTGCACCTCGACGCGACGGTCAAGGAGAATCTCGAGGCCATTGCGAAGAGGCTCCATCGTGCCATCAAAGACCTCGTCGTGATCGTTCTCGATCGGCCTCGTCACGAGCGCCTGATCGAGGATATCCGGAGCGCCGGGGCGCGCATCAAACTGATCAGCGATGGGGATCTCTCTGCCGGCATCACCGCCGCTGTCCGGCGGACGAACGTCCACGCCGTGATGGGCATCGGCGGTGCGCCGGAAGGGGTGCTTGCCGCCGCAGCGTTGCGCTGCCTGAACGGTGGGATGGAAGGGCGGCTGGTGCCCGCCAAACCCGGCGAGGAAGAGCGCAAGAAATTCGAGGAACGTCTTCGCGGCATGGGGATCACCGATCCGAACCGTATCTACAACGAATGCGAGCTGGCGCCCGGTCCGGACATTCTCTTTGCTGCCACGGGGGTCACGGACGGATCGCTGTTGCGCGGCGTTCGTTTCTTCGGCCACGGTTCACGCACCACGTCGATGGTCATTGCGCTCAACGCGCGCACCATCCGATTCATCGACACGGTCCGGCTCGACGGTTCGCCCGACGCCGTCGTGGAGTTCTGACGGTATCGTGATTGCTGCGCCGGAGGCATACCCGCCTGCGTCCTTCCCTTCTGGGAGAACGGACACCCGGCACAGCGGCCTATGAGGAGGCGAGATGAGCGATCCGTTGCGGATGAGCCTGATGGAGCTGACGGCGCAATTGCGCGGCCGGAAGATTTCGCCGGTCGAGTTGATGCAGGTGACGTTGGATCGAATCGATGTGACACATGCACGGCTCAATGCCGTCGTGGCGAGGCACGAGCGAGATCATCTCCTCGGGCAGGCGCGTGCCGCTGAGGAACGGATTGCCCGGCAACAGGCGCGACCGCTCGAAGGAGTGCCGCTCGGTGTGAAGGACCTGGAAGACGCCCAGGGACTCACGACGACCTACGGATCCTTACCCTTCAAGGGTAACGTGGCGGTGCGAGATTCCGTACAGGTCGAGCGGTTGCGCAACGCAGGTGCGATCGTCGTCGGGAAGACCAATGCTCCCGAGTTCGGGTACACCGCCATCACCAAGAACCTCGTCTACGGCGTCACACGTTCCCCCTGGAACCTCGAACGTACCCCGGGCGGATCGAGTGGCGGCTCATCGGCCGTCATGTCGGGTTGCGTCATGCCGCTGGTCACTGCCAGCGATGGTGGTGGCTCGATCCGGATCCCGGCGAGTTTCACAGGGTGTTTCGGAATGAAAACATCCTATGGCCGAATTCCACACGGCCCATCGAACCACTGGGAATACGGCGATACCTCCGTCGTTGGCCCGTTGACGAAGACCGTGGAAGACGCCGCATTCTTTCTCGACCAGGTCGTCGGCCCGTCGTCATGGGATCCGAACAGCCTGCCGCACCCGGGTGTCTCCTACCTGGAAGCTGTGCGCGCCGGAATCCCGAGAAAACTGCGTATCGGATATTCTCCAGATCTCGGCTACGCGGTGGTGCAGTCGGACATCGCCGCCGCGTTGGAAGAAAGCGTAAAGATATTCGAGAAGCTCGGCCACACGGTAGAACGGGTCGCGGGAGGCCCGCCCCAACTTGGTAGGGACTGGGTCGTACTCGGCGTTTTCGAACTAGCCTCACGATTATGCGACTTGCTGCCGGAGCACGAACGGGACTTCGGACGCACATTCGTGACGGGCGTCAAAATGGGCTGGGAAGTACGGCCGGAAGGCTGGGGGCAGGCCGCGAAATTGCGAGCACAGCTCAATGCCTGGTGCGCGGATTTCTTCGATCGATACGATCTGCTCGTCACACCGACCGTACCTTACGATCCGCCACCCGCCGGTGGACCGTTCCCCGAGGAGACCGAAGGTCGCCCGCAGGTTCTCGCCGGTGTGGCCGCCTTTACGATCCCCTTCAATCTCTCCTGGCATCCTGCTGCGACCGTGCGTGTAGGTCTATCGCAGGCCCGGCTACCGATGGGCATGCAGATCGTCGGACCACGCCACCGTGACGATCTGGTCTTGCAGGCAGCCCGTGCCTTCGAGCGAGAGCGACCATGGCATCCCGAGTGGCCGGTGGACTTTTGAGATACATGGGACCACCGTCTGATCGGGAAGCGGGTTCGTCTGGGGGTGGGGAGATGTTTTCTGGAAAGCTCCGTCAGTGGCGTTTGATCGCCCGATCCACCTCACGGCGTGTTTCTCGCTCTTTGATGGATTCGCGCTTGTCGTACAGCTTCTTGCCGCGCGCCAGGCCGAGTTCCACCTTGGCACGTCCGTTCTTGAAATAGATACGCAGAGGAATGAGGGTCAGGCCCTTTTCCTTCATCTTGCCAGAAAGACGATCGATCTCGCGACGGTGCAATAACAGTTTGCGCGAGCGGGCCGGCTCATGGCTGAACTGCGCGGAAGGTCCGTACTCGCTGATGTGCGCGTTGAACAGCCACACCTCGTTTTTCCAGAGCCGGCCGTAGCTATCGGCAAGTTGTGCCTTGCCTGCCCGTAGAGACTTCACCTCGCTGCCCGTCAGGACGAGTCCGGCTTCGAGCGTCTCATCGATGTGGTATTCGTGGCGTGCGCGCCGGTTGACCACGATGTCACGATGCGCGGCACGGCGCTCTTTTACGGCCGACATGTTGGCGTCACCCTAGCAGCAATTCTGCATGGGGCTGCGAAACTCAGCGATCCGAATCACGCCGCCGCATGCTCATGGCTCTGACGTCCACGGGTTGCGTTTTGCGGAGCAGGGCGCGGGCGATATGCCAGTCGAGGTTGAAGAATTCGCGGAATTCGGGAATGTCCTTGAACTGCCGATCGATCATCATGTGGTGGCTGTCGGTGTCGACCTCGAGCACCATCGCTCCCTGGGCGCTCGTGCGGATCAGATCCACCGCTGCGATACGTGCTCCCACTGCCTCGGCGGCGCGCAACGCTGTCTTGCGGATTTCGTCACTGACGTTGAGTACGAAACGGTATTTGGCGCCCAGGTGGACGTCGGTGATCCAGTCGGACGGGCGGGTGTACTTGTCGCGGTAGCGTTCGGTCCAGAATCGCACTTCGTTGTCGATCACGTACGCTCGCAAGGTCTGCCCCGGCTCGAAGCGCCGGGATCGCACGGTGCCGACCATACGTTGGGCGTAGAAGGGTCCCGGGTAACGCATCACCCGGTCCTCGAGGACGCGACGGCCTCCCCGCACCGGTTCGATGATGTACTCATGGCTGCCGGAGTCGCCGTGCAACTCCTGTCCGTCCCGCCACACCACGAGGTGACCTTGCCCGCCGCAGCCGCCCCGCTCTTTCAGGACGACGTATTCATGGCGTTTGACGAATTCCAGCAGTTCGGATGGGTTCGAGCTGATCAGGGTCTCTGGCACGGGCACCCCACGTTCGATGAGGCGGGCCGTGGTTTCGATCTTGTCCCAGCAGAGTTCCTGCACGGCAAAACTCGTCACCAGCGCCGCACGCGGAAAGATTCTGCTGATGAGATCTGCGGGTTCGGTCCCCTGGGGCGCATCGAACGGGAGAATGTAGAGTGTCGCGACTTCCTCGAGCGGCTGCGCCTGTGCCAGCGCATCTTCGAGGGCTACCGGAACCACCTTGTTGCCCGCCTCGTCCATGGCATCGGCGAGATCGCTCAGGGCGGAGTCGACAAACGGCAGAAACGGCCGGCCATAGAGACAAACGATCATCGCCTTGCTCCAGCGTGACGGCTCGTGAACGGCCCTTGCCGGCGGCTCGGAAGGATTCTTTGCGGTTGCCGTTGGCCCGTTGGCCACGAGCTTGTGCTGCCAGGCCAGCGCCAGGTGCCGGGCCGGTCTGGCGGAGTCACCGGCCGTTGGCTCCTGCAGTCGCGGTCGAGGCTTGAGACCCAGGCCGGGTAGCTCGATACGAAACCGCTCGGCCGTGCGGCAGAGGAAATGGCAATGCTCATGGGGTTCGACGACACTGGACAGCCTGGCGGCACAGGCGCTTCACGCAAAGAAGCGATCCGCATCGCCACTTTCGACCGTGATCAACTTCATCGCATTGTCGCGAAACACGCGGATCCGGATCGTCTCGCCGGGTTTGTGCGTCCACAACTGTTCGTACAGATCTCGCCGCGTCTCGATCCGCTGGTCGTCGGCCATGAGCACGATATCACCCGCACGCAGGCCGGCTTTCTCTCCCGGTGTGCCGTCCAGAACGCCGGCAATGACGATATGATCACCGACCGTGTAGCAGAAGAAACCGATCCAGGCGCGCTGAACGCGGCTGACGCGCCGTCCGTGCTGCATCAACTCATCGCGGTGTTTGGTGAATTCCTCGATCGGAATGCCCAGAGTGAAATGGCCAATTTCGTTCAGATCCAGCGAAACCAGGGCGCATGCCCTGCCGTGCAGATCCAGTAAGGCGCCACCACCGAATCCGGGATTCATCGCTGTCGTGCTTACGGCACGATCCAGCGCGTACTCCCAGAAGGCTTCGAACGGCTTGAGTCCCGAGATCATGCCGTCGTGTACACGCCGTGTGTTGTTGGCAGATGCTGCCGCGATGAAGATTTCCTGCCCGACCTGCAATTCGCCCGGAGCCAGGCGCAGTGGCGGAATCTGGTCGTCTTCGATGGCGATGAGGGCGAGGCCACTGCCGAAATCCTGTGCCACGACACGTCCGGGAAGTTTCCTCTCGTCGAGTGTGGACACCTCGATTTCGCTGGCGCCCATGCAGGCGTAGTGAACGGTCAGCACGAGCCCTGGCTCGACAAGAAAACCGCTTCCGTTCCGTTCGTTGCCGAGGACTTGTACGGAGGGGTGCTCCCGCCGGACGCGTGTGTGCAGGGCGACCGTGGATGGAAGCACAAGCTCGAGGAGTTTGACCGAGGCATTCATGGCGAAGGATCTTCGAGACCAGCTTCGGAGGCGCCGTGTTGCGCGGCGCAGGGGTGCCGGTTAAGGACGGTCAAAAGCAGGAATCCCATGGGCACGCAAGCAGTCGAGCTGTCAGGTCTACCCAGCGCACTGCTTTATGGTTGTGCGGGTGAGCCGTTCCCCTTTCTCCTCGATGGTCAGAGTCCTGCGTCCTGGGGAAACGGGACTGCCTATCTCGGCTTCCGGCCGTCCTCCGTGCTGCGTGTCGAAACCGCCGGTGAGGGAGTGGTTCGGAGGAGCAAAAGCACCGAAATCTGGTCCGGTGATCCGTTCGATCTGCTGGAACGTTTCTGTGCGGCGCATCTACCTGCCACCGGACAGGCCGATGGGCGTATCGTCGTTGTCGCGCTCAACTACGATCTGCGCCGGTGCATCGAGCGCTTTGCACAATCTCCCGTCGCACAACCTCCACTGCCACTCCTGGTCGCAGCCGCCTACGACTGGCTGCTTTCGTATTCCTACCATGATGGAACGTTCCTGCTCGAGACGTCGGCAGATACGGCGCCGGCCGAAGCGCTGATCGACAGACTGCGCAGAGCGCCCGTTGCCACAACGGGTGGTGACGGGGGTGTGTTCGTGCGGCCGGAGACAGCACGGTCCCGCCATGAAGAACCGCTTCATGCTGGCGCCGATGACCAATCTG
>CAZEWD010000029.1:0-7551 GCA_964515725.1 uncultured Binatia bacterium (SeqCode) | reverse complement strand
CCAGGGACGCTTTCACGCGCCGTCAGTGTTTGCCGGCATGCAACGGCGCAATGCCGTGCCGTTCGCTGCGTATGCGGATCTGGATGATTGCGTCCTGCTGTCGAACTCTCCCGAGTGCTTCCTCACGCGTGACGGGAGGTTCGTCCGTACTTTCCCGATCAAGGGGACGCGCCGCCGCGGCACGGATCCGGGAGAGGACGAGCGACTTTCGCGACTCCTGACCGATGACATGAAGGAGCGGGCGGAGCACGTCATGGTGGTCGATCTGGAGCGCAACGACCTCGGGCGTGTCTGCCGGCCTGGTTCGGTGCACGTTCAGGAACTGGCCGGCCTGCAATCCTTCCCAGGGCTGCACCACATGACATCGGCCGTTACCGGCGAGTTGCGCAAGGATGTCGGTCTTGCGGACTTGCTGCGCGCGACCTTTCCGGGGGGATCGGTGACGGGCGCTCCGAAAATCCGTGCCATGCAGATCATCGATACGCTGGAGCCTTTCAGCCGCGGTTTTTATACCGGTGCGCTGGGTTACATCCGTTCGCTCGAACAGATGGTGCTCAGTCTGACGATCCGGACCGCAATGGCACGGGGAGATCGTATCTGGTACTGGGCCGGCGGAGGCATCGTGGCGGACTCGGTGCCCGAAGCGGAATACGACGAAACCATGCTGAAGGCGCATCCCTTCCTGGAAGCCATCCACGCACCATGAGTGTTCTTCCCAAATCCGTTTCCCTCAATGGGCGGCTCGTCCCGGCGGCACGGGCAAAGATCTCCGTTTTCGACCGCGGCTTTCTGTACGGAGATGGTCTGTTCGAGACACTGCGCAGCTATCGCGGCGCACTCGTCGCCCTCGACGACCACCTGTTGCGCCTGAAGAGTTCAGCGGCGTTCTTCGGGATCCCGGTGCCCGATCGTCCCTGGGCCGAGGAGATCCGGGAACTCCTGCTCGACAACGACCTCCTTTCGCAGGATGCATCAGTCCGCATCACTGTCACCCGCGGACCCGGTGTGCCCGGGTTGCTCCCGCCAACCCGTGTCGAGCCGACGGTCCTGATGGTGGCCGCGCCCGTTGCGCCGGAGGTCGTGCAACAGCAACGCGCCGGGATCAATGTGACTCTGCTGCCGTTTGCGAAATCAGGGTTTCTGGCGGAACATAAACTGCTCAATTATGTGCCGGCGATCCTCGGGCGGCTGATTGCACAAGCCCAGCAGGCGCAGGAGGCGCTTTATGCCGAAGGCGGTTGGATCAGCGAGGGGACGACGTCCAACCTGTTTTTGTGGCGTGGCGGCAAACTTTTGACCACGCCGCTCCACGGGTTGCTGCCGGGGGTGACACGCCGTTGGGTGAGCGAAATTGCTGCGGCAAAAAGTCTACCTTTGCTGGAACGGCCCATCTCGGTGCGTGCTCTGAAATCCGCCGACGAGGCCTTTCTCACTGCATCCGTTGTCGAGGTGCTTCCGGTGGTCCGTGTCGAAGGCCAGCCGATCGGTACCGGGCGGGTCGGACCGATCACACGCAAGATACAACGGTTTTACCGGCAATTGGTTGACCGGCGTGCCGCGACGTCACCGCGGTAAGTGACGGTTTCCGATACTTTTCCCTCTTTCGGAGCTTTTGTTCCCGTCGCTGTGACTTTGGCAGGCTGCTTGCTGTGGAGGCAGGTAGATTTCTCCGGAGGCGTAGCGGGATGGACGAACGGGATTATTCCGAACGGGCATTGCAGGAACTGTTAGGGGCCAACACGATTTTTCCCGAGCAATATTGGAATGCATTTGCCGATTCCACGAATCGTTCGGGTGAGCGTGCTTTGATGTGGGCGGTGTTTGCCGACGGGATCGAGAGCTTTCGGCGCAATGCGGGGGCGTCATCGACGCAGCGCCGGATCGAATTCATGGAAGCGGAAAGCTGGATGCTGCGTAGCGACACCGATTGGCCATTTTCCTTTGTGAACCTGTGTGAGGCGTTCGGGTTCAAGCCGGCCGGAGTGCGGCGGGCGCTGCTGCGCTGGAAGGCGGAGAATAAAGAGTTCCGCCGCCAGCGTTTCCGGCCGGTGACGTTGCGAGCGGCGTAAGTCACTGTCATCTGGAAGCATTCTTTTCTTGCCGCCACCCTTGTGATATCGGCGGGACAGAGCCGAAGCAGGAGGTCCCGCATGGCCCGGGTGAACGACGAGACAGAAAGGCAAGAACTCCAGGACAAACTCTGGACCATCGCCCAGCGTGGCGTGATCCTTCTGGTGGCCATCGGCGCCGGTGTTTTTATCGGGTACAACCGTTGGGGAGAGGCCGATCAACTCCGCCAGCAGGTACAGGAACTGCAGGATCGCGTCATCATGCGTGAGAAGGAACGCGATACGGCCAAGAGTCAGATCGTCATCGTGGATCGCGACAAGAAGGAACTCGAAAAGCGGTTTCAGGATCTGCAGGCTCGCTGTGGAATCCAGCCGGCTCCGCAAGAAAAAGCCGATGGCGGGTCATAACCCGCCGGCGTTCCGATCCTGGCCATCTGACTTGCGGGGATCGGCCTCGGGTTCGGTTGGCATCGCCACTCTTGCCGGCTAGCGTCGGCTTTCCATGCGTGCGGATGAAATTGCCGCGGAGGAGCTGGCGGCGCGTGCGGCGTCCGGCTTGATCCGTTCCCTGCGATCTGTCGATGGGCCGCAGGATACCTGGGTTACCGTCGAGGGACGCCACACCCTTCTGCTTTGCTCCAACAACTATCTCGGCCTGGCGAATCACCCGGCTTTGCGAGAAGCTGCCGAACGGGCCCTCCGGGATTTTGGAGCGGGTGCGGGCGCTTCGCGGCTGATCTCCGGCTCGATGCGCCTGCATCATGAAATCGAGGAGCGACTCGCTGGGTTCAAGGGCACGATGGCGGCCCTTCTCTTCAACTCCGGATACCAGGCGAATGTGGGCACGATCGCTGCGTTGCTGGGCCGGGGGGATGCGGTGTTCAGCGATGAGTTGAACCATGCGAGCATCATCGACGGTTGCCGGCTCTCCCGCGCCGAAGTGATGGTCTACCCGCACTGCGATCTCGATGCGCTGGAGCGGTTGCTCGGAGCCAGTCGCGCACGCCGCCGGCTCATCGTTACCGATACGGTGTTCAGTATGGATGGCGATACGGCGCCGTTACGTGGAATCTGTGATCTGGCGGATCGGTACGGCGCGATGGTCATGGTCGACGAGGCGCACGCGACCGGAGTTCTCGGTCCGACAGGAGCCGGGCTGGTGGAGGCGGAAGGCCTGCGCGGCCGCATCGATGTGCAGATGGGAACCCTCGGGAAAGCCCTGGGCAGCTTTGGCGCCTATGTTGCGGCGAGTCGCCCGGTGATCGATCTGCTGATCAACAAGGCGCGCAGTTTTGTTTACAGCACGGCCCTGCCACCGCCCGTAGTGGCGGCCGCGGGAGCTGCTCTTACTCTCGTGCGACAAGAGCCGGAGCGCCGGCAACGCCTTGTCGAAAATGGCGTATGGTTGGTAGAGCGGCTACGAAAACTGGGCCTGTCGCCGGGGGGGTCGTGCGGACATATCGTGCCGGTATTCTTTGGTGATGCGCAAACGACGATGCAGGCAGCGCAACGGCTGCTCCGCGAAGGGGTGTTCGTGCAGGGGATTCGCCCACCGACGGTTCCTCCTGGGACCTCACGTCTGCGCGTCACCGTCACGGCGGCCCACACCCGCACGGATCTGGCATATGCGGCAGAGGCGTTTGCAAAGGTGCATGCCGGATGAGTCCTGCCTGCAGCTCAGAAAGGGATCCTGAATGAGTCGCCCCGACGCCGAATTGCTATCGATCTGGGACCACCGGTATCTATGGCATCCGTTCACCCAGATGCAGGAGTGGCTGGCCGAGTTGCCTCTCGTCATCGAGCGGGGAGAGGGTGCCTACCTGATCGATACACGGGGACGCCGCTATCTCGATGGAGTCTCGTCTCTTTGGTGTAACGTGCATGGCCATCGCCATCCGGCACTCGATGCGGCAGTGAAAGTGCAGATTGACGCGATTGCCCACTCGACTCTGCTGGGACTGGGCAGTGTGCCGTCGATCATTCTGGCCCGGCGGCTCGTCGAACTGGTTCCTGCGCGGTTGACCCGTGTGTTCTATTCGGATGCCGGAGCGACTGCCGTCGAAATCGCGCTCAAGATGGCGATCCAGTACTGGCAGTTGCGCGGTGCCGGTGGCCGGACACAGTTCGCCTCGCTGACCGAGGCCTATCACGGAGACACCTTCGGCGCCGTCAGTGTCGGCTACTCGGAATCCTTTCACCGTCACTACAAACCGCTTCTCTTCCCTTGCCACAAGCTCGATCCGCCCCATGTATTCCGCTGGCAACGGCATATGGATGCGACGGCGGCGCTGGAATGCGCCGTTTCCGAGGCGGAAGCGTTTTTCGCTCGAAGCGGCAAGGATCTGGCCGCCCTCATCGTAGAGCCTCTCATGCAAGGCGCGGCAGGGATGTGGGATCATCCTGTCGAATACCTGCGTGCCCTGCGGCGGCTTTGCGATGAACACGGCACCCTTCTCATTTGCGACGAAGTGGCAACGGGGTTCGGTCGTACCGGACGCATGTTTGCCGTCGAGCATGCGGGGATCGAGCCGGACATCATGTGTGTGGGCAAGGGCATTACCGGCGGGTATCTCCCGCTGGCTGCGACCTTCGCCAGTGAGGAAATCTTCAACGCATTCCTCGGCCCATACACCGAATTGAAAACCTTCTTTCACGGCCACACCTATACGGGCAACGCTCTGGCATGTGCAGCGGCGCTCGCCAGTCTCGATGTATTCGAGCAGACCCATGTTCTCGCGCAGGTGCAGGCGCGGAGTGAACAATTGGCGGAAGCCCTTGCGCGTGACATCGAGCCTCTCGGGCACGTGGGGGATGTGCGGCGCTGGGGCATGATGACGGGCATCGAACTGGTGCGCGACCGCGCAACGCGTGAAACCTATCCCGCGGCGGCCCGCACCGGCATGCGTACGTGCATGCGGGCCCGCGATTACGGCGTCATCCTGCGTCCCCTCGGTGACGTGATGATTCTCATGCCGCCACTGTGTGTGACAGCGGAACAACTGGAAGAACTCGTGTCCGTGACGGCGCGTGTGATACGCGAAACGACCGAGCAGGCTTGAGGGCGCCGGTGCCTGATCCGGAAGGAGATCGGTCGAATGGCGAAACATGCGTTGTTCATCACGGGAACCGACACCGGTGTTGGCAAGACGACAGTCGCCTGTGGTCTGGCGGCGGCGCTGCGGCGGCGCGGACTTTCCATCGGTGTGTTCAAACCCGCCGAAACCGGATGTGAGGCCGACTCGGCGGGTCAACTCGTCGCCGGGGATGCCGCTCTACTCCGTTTCTTCTCCGAATCGCCAGCGGACCCCGATACCTGTTGCCCCTACCGGTTTGTCGAGCCACTGGCGCCGGCGGTTGCCGCCCAGAGGGAGAGAAAGTCGATTCAGCCGTCGGTTCTACGTGACGCCTACGAGGCACTCGCATCCAACAACGACGTCGTGCTCGTCGAGGGTGCGGGCGGCTTGCTCGTACCCTTCACCGAATCGCTCGTGGGGGCGGACCTGGCGCACCTGCTGCGCCTGCCGGTCCTTCTGGTGGTTGGCAATCGCCTGGGATGTGTCAACCATGCTCTCCTCACGGTGGATTGTGTGCGTATGCGAGGCTTGCGGCTGGCCGGCTATGTCATGAATGCACCTGGGTCAGAAGTCGATTTGGCGACACAAACCAACGCCCGGACCCTGGAACACTGGCTCGGACCACCCCTCGGGAGTGTGCCGTTTCTCGGGCCCGTCAAACCGGACCCGAACGAGCGCGCGCGGTTTGCTGCAATATTCGAAGAGGCGTTTGACCTTGACGAAATCCTCGCAGCCGCCGCGCCTTTGGCGTAGATAGCCGACATGCGTGTTCTGTACTTCGATGCGTTTGCCGGGATCAGTGGCGACATGACGGTGGGCGCACTCCTTTCTCTGGGCCTGCCGTTCGATCACCTGAGTGATGCGCTTCGCCGTCTACCGGTCGAAGGCTACCTTCTGGGTGTGGAGCACCGTCAGGTGAACGGGATTCAGGCCACCAAATTCGATGTCCTGCTGGGAGACCAGCATCATCCCCATCACCACGAGCACGGGCATCGTACCTTCCGGGAGATCCGCACGATGCTGCGGCAGAGCGGTCTCGAACCACGCGTCCGTGAATTGGCCACGCGAATTTTCTCCCGGCTGGCGGAGGCCGAGGGGCAGGTGCACGACAAGGAACCGGACGAGGTGGCGTTCCATGAAGTGGGCGCCGTCGATTCGATCGTCGACATCGTGGGCACCGCCATCGGGATGACCTACTTCGGCGTCGAACAGGCCTGGGTATCGACGTTGCCGCTGGGCTCGGGAATTGTGCATACGCAACACGGTCCCCTCCCGGTACCCGGCCCCGCCACGACGGAGTTGTTGCGTGGTTTTGCGACACGATTTGGCGATGGGGTGAGCGAATTGGTGACGCCAACCGGTGCGGCAATCGTGGCGGCGCTCGCCCAACCGGGAGTCGTGCCGGCATTTCGCATCAGCGCCGTCGGTTATGGCGCGGGAACGCGTGTGTTGAATGATCGGCCCAATCTGCTCCGTCTCGTCCTGGGCGATCGCGACGAGGCGGCGGGGGAGGACGAACTCGTCGTCATCGAGACGAACATCGACGATTCCAGTCCGGAACTGTTCGATTACACGATGGAGCGGCTGTTCGAAGCTGGGGCTCGGGATGTGTGGTTGACACCGGCGCACATGAAGAAGAACCGTCCGGGAGTGGTGTTGAGCGTTCTGGCCGCCGAAGGTGAGCGTGATCGAGTGAGTAGCGTGATCCTGTCAGAAACCTCGGCGATTGGCCTGCGCAGCTACGCCGTGCGCCGAGTCGTGCTGTCGCGCCAGATTCTGGAGGTCGAAACCCCCTACGGCCGGGTGCGTGTGAAGATCAGTCACGGGCCCGACGGTTGCACGAACGTGGCCCCCGAATATGAGGATTGCAAGCGCCTGGCGCGGGAGAAGAACGTGCCTTTGAAACTGGTCTACCGGGCTGCGGTGAGTGCCACGCCCGGGTGAGGCTTTCCGATGGATTCCGTGTGCTGCCGTGAGCCTGGTGTTTTCACGCGGAGCGGGATTTGCGAGGTGTTTTCTTGTTGGCCCCTTTTCCTGCACTGAAGTAGCGTTGCAGTCCCCGGGCCAGACCGGTGAGGTTTGGGGTGATCAGGCCGACGATGAAACTCTCGACCTGGGGCGCGATGCGTGTGGCGAGAATCCTTGGCACACCCGGAACCCGATCGGGGTGGATGATCAATTCGCCGGTGACCCGGATTTGTGTGTGTTTCGGGTTTCCCGGCGCCGGTTCGAAGTAGTTGACGCCCGAGCAGGTGTAGAGTTGTGCCGCTCCCTTGTTGCACGAGGATTGTGACCATTCGACACAATACTTAGCCGGGGTCCAGATGGCGGTGTCGATCCAAGCCATGAGTTCTGCCGAAACGAACGGACGGATCACGGCGGGAATGCTGGTTGCTGAACCTTGCCAG
>CAZEWD010000028.1:6211-16590 GCA_964515725.1 uncultured Binatia bacterium (SeqCode) | reverse complement strand
GATCAATCACGCGTTGGATGATTGTGTCGTCGCGCCGACACCCACCGCCACGAGCGAAGTAAGCCCTACACCTACAGAAGAGCCATCCCCGGAGCCAACCCCGACCGCGGAAGAAACTCCCGTGGCCACTGCGACACCAGAGGAAACCCCGGACACGACGCCAACCCCAACAGCAACACCAGAGGAAACCCCGGAGGCGACACCGACCCCGGAGGATACTCCCGCCATCACGGCAACTCCGGGCGAAACACCCGACGCCACACCGACTCCGGACGAAACGCCCGAAGCCACTCCGACGCCTGTCGAAAGCCCGGAAGCAACACCAACAGCCCAGGAAACCCCCGAGGCTACGCCTACTCCGGAAGAAACGCCGGATTTTACGGCAACTCCGGAAGAAACCCCCGAGATCACCGCTACACCGGAAGATACCCCCGAGCCCACGCCAACTCCGGAAGAAACTCCCGAGATCACCGTGACTCCCGAGGAAACCCCCGAGGTTACCGCTACACCAGAGGATACCCCCGAGCCTACGGTAACTCCGGAAGATACTCCTGAAATCACCGTGACTCCCGAGGAAACTCCTGAGGTTACCGCAACACCGGAAGAATCGCCCACCCCCGAGGTCACGGAGACTCCGATCGAGCCGGAACCTACCGAAACCCCAGGCGATCAATCTGACGCCTGAACGCAGAGTCGAAAGGAAGTTTCAACAACGCGCCCGGACCGGGTTGGGGTAGTTCCGTGCCCCAATCGGCATGTCCGGTTCGATCGGAAGAAGGCAGAGCGATCCGAGCAGCCCGCACACCTGCGTCACGAAATCGCACCAACAGTGCCTCCGGAGGCGGGCTGCCGGGCAAGGCCGTGACACCCCATCGATCACCACGGGGGTGTCACGGCTCAGTGGATGATCGGCGCACGAATCCGAAAAAAGATCTCGCGCGGCGTGCCGCACATCGTACAACTCATACGAGCGACACGCATGCGGGTGTCGCCCACGATCACGGCAGCATGCTCCTCGAGGCGTAAGGGACCGCCACACAACGGACACGGTGTCGCCTCGGCACGCACATCCACGACGGCCGCGGAATCGACCACCAGAGGCTGTCGCGGCGTGGCGCCGGGCGCCAGTTGCGCCAGACGCTCGAGATCCCGCATCAACTCTTCCCGCGCCGATGCCGGCTCACCACGATCGCTTCGTGCCCGTCTCTTCTTCCGCATCGAACATCGCCATTACAGCGCAAGAACTGCAATCCAGCATCGCCAACCGCACCCAGGACATCGGATCGACCGTCCGATTTAACCCGATTTGTACCGTCAGTGCTCAGAGCATACACCGTCATCGCCGCGCAAGGCTGTGCCCAGCACAGGTGCTCCGGAAAGCAAAGGCGCCTGGCCATTTGCCTCCCCATCAGCCCACCTCGCTCGACCCGGCCGAACCGAAGCCAGGGGGTGTCTCCCCCAGAAAGTAGACATCATGATCGGGACGCGAACCGGGCGTATGAATGTTGAGCAGCAGCAATGAGTCGTCACCGGTGACGAACCCATGCGTCGTACCGGGAGGCAGGCGCAGGAAATCTCCGGGTTGCAGTTCGTGATTCACTCCATTCAGCACCGCCGAACCGCGCCCACCGAGCACATAGTAGATCTCTTCGGCGATTCGGTGGTACGCGATGTTCGTCGTACTGAAGGGCTCGATTCGCACCCGGTATGCGGTACACGCAGCCTCGTCTTCTGGCGAAATCAACGACTCGATCCGATAGGGCCCGAGCCGTTCGGGCAACAGGGCTGGCGCATTGGCCGTAACATGCAACAATCGTAGAGTTTTCGTCATTCTCCCTCTCCTCATCCCCCGGCGACGCGATGCTTGCTGTGATGCCACACCTGGGCACGACACCCCGCTTCTCGCAACTGCGAAAGAGCATCCTCCGTCCACGCGAACATCGACACATCTCCTCTGGCAAACAAGTTGCCTTCCCTTTCGTGCCAGGAGGACCAACACGATGAGAGAGGCAATGTTCTGGAAAACCCAGGCGGATGGCCGTGTCCTCTGTACGCTGTGCGCACTGGACTGTCGTATCGCACCGGGGCACCGTGGCGCTTGCGGTGTCAGGGTCAACGTCGATGGCACGCTGCACACCCTGGTCTACGACAAGATCATCGGGCGTCACATCGATCCGATCGAAAAAAAACCATTCTTCCATTTCCTCCCCGGCAGTGAGGCCTATTCGATCGCAACGGTCGGCTGCAATTTTCGCTGTTTGCACTGCCAGAATTTCGACATCTCCCAGGAACCGAAGAAGAAGGGGCCACCCATCCACATCAATCCGGCCGAACATCCCGAAATCCTCTGCGTTTCCCTGCGTGAGGCAGAGGCACGCATTCCGGGCGAGCACACCACCCCTGCAGAAATCGTTGCCGCAGCACGGCAGAGTGGTTGCCGCAGTATCGCCTACACGTATACAGAGCCGACGATCTTTTTCGAACTCGCCTATGATACGGCCCGGGTGGCTGCCACCGAAAAGATTGCCAATGTATTCGTAACCAACGGTTACATGGGGAGAGAGGCACTCGAGACGATCGCACCCTACCTGGATGCCACCAACATCGACCTCAAGACCTTTGATGACTCCGCTCACAAACGCATGACGGGAGCTCGCGTACAACCGGTGCTCGACAACATCCGAGCCTGCAGCCAGCGGGGCATCTGGGTGGAAGTCACCACACTGGTAATTCCCGGCCACAACGACTCCGATGCGGAGCTCCGCCGGATCGCTGAGTTTCTTGCCAGCGTCAGTCTCGATATTCCGTGGCACGTTACGCAATTCTATCCCACATATCGGCTCTTGGATCGTCCTCGCACTCCGGTCGAAACACTACGCCGCGCACGCGATATCGGTTACGAGGCAGGGCTACGATACGTGTACGAGGGAAATGTCCCGGGTGAAGGCGGAGAAAACACGTACTGCCATTCCTGTGGCGCACTGCTCATCCGCCGCCACGGCACGCATCTGTTGGCCAACAACCTACACAATGGAAGCTGCCCGAAATGCGCCAGCCCGATTCCCGGCGTGTGGCAACATACAAAACGCGGTATCGACCAGGGATAATTCTTACATCGGGATGCCGGGTTGCGTGAAAGTCACTTCGCTTATTTTTTCGGCATGGACCCAGACAGGCGCAGCATCCGCACTGGCGGGCCGCTCCACGTGCCCGCGCCGCAATAAACGGCCATACCGCCGGCGACACGAGCGTTTGTTCCGCGGCGAAACAGCGCCAGTGACATCGATACCGGCTGGCCGGCGCAGCGGCCACCCGGTACGGCGGGTGAAACCAGACGCGCCGTGTACAGCAGGCCATCCGATTCGGGGAAATCGAATACTTTCCCCGATCCCTCCAACATCACGCCGGCTTTGGCCACTCCGCGAGCGTCGCTGAGAGTTACCTTCGCCGTGACCTCATCACCGATCACACCGAGAACGACATCTGCCGTCCACCGGATATCGAGGTCGAGCCGCGCTGCCATTTCGACTCCGGGCGTGCTGCTCGGCGCCGGCGTGGAGGTCAGCGTCGGAATGGCTGTATCTGTAGAGGTCGCGGTCGGCGACGGACTGGCCGTATAGGTCGCGGCGGCCGGCGTAGGCGGGTGTGTGGGCGTCAGTGTCGGCGTCGAACTGGGAACGGCCGAATCGGTTGGAACCGGGGTATTCCTGGGTGATGATGCCGGTGTCCGCACCGGCGTGGGCGATTGCGGGATTGTAACGGGCCGAAGGTCGGTGCTGCATGCAGAAACGAAAAGCAGCAGCGCCCCGAGGGCGATCGCCGTGCGTTGCGGTATCTGGTTCATCGTGTCACCCGCGGACTCACGTTCAGCCGGTTGGCCCAGGCAACCGCATCGTCAAGCCGGCCTTCGACCAGGTAGAAAACCCAGGTGATCCGATCCGCCGCAGGAGCTGTGTCGTCGCTGAACGCCACATCGCCACCTTCTGATGTAACGGTTGCGGCGACGTGGACCTGCGTCGTTTCCTTGATCACGAAGCGGTCCGAGGTGAGCCCGATCAATCCGTTGGCCAGCGCCATCTGAAAATGATCGAAAGAGAAATCGCGTCGCGGAAGAGAAACCGGCCGTGTCTCATCGAGCGCCGGGCAGTAGACAATGTCCGCCGAATCGCCCGGGAACGTCACGGACAGCGGCTTTCGCTCGAGGGCAGGAGAAAACCGGATCTCCAGACGCGACACGCCGGGAGCATCCCGGGTCCACTGCTGCTGCCATTCCCGCCCTCCCGCATCGACCTGAATCGCCACCGGTGGCTCGATGGGCGAAGGGGGCATGACCGGCGCGACTTCTGACGCTACGGAGTCATGGGCAACGTCGATCTCCAGGGACGGTGCTCCGAGTGTTTTTTTAGCTCGTTCCGTCGCCTCACGCGCGATGCGCAGCGCCTCCGTGGCGTGGGCGATCCCATATTCCACCTCGCCACGGAAGGGGTTGATTCCAGACGAGTCGGAAACCTGGGACAGATAAAGCATGCGCCATGCATCGTCCAACGTCGAGCGGTCGTCACCTGTGGCGCGCAGTGCGGTCTCGGCGACGACCATTTCCCGGTGCGCCATGGCCTGCAGCGTGCGAACATCGTTGTCCCTTTCGTCGTCACCCCACAATCCACTACCGCCCAACCACTTGCGAATCCCATCGGTGCTCCTGGGCTGCCAGGTGCCATCGAGCAGCGCTGGCGGCGTGGCAGGTGGCACTCCGAGGCCACGCAACTCATCGACGTAACGGCCGACTGTGGTGATGGCGTACCCCTGCGCTTCGAGATTCATCAATCGGGTCTCGTACCGGGCAACGCTTCGTGGCTTGTAGACAAACTGGTTGGTGAAGTAGGGATCCATATCGCCGGTGGCGAGCAACTCTCCATCGTCGAAGAAGGTCCAGTCCATGTTGATCTCGACGTCATCACCGGCCGCACTCACTGTCTTGCGAACACCCTTTGAACCGATGACCATGTCGATCCCGCCGAGGCTGTAGTAGGGTTCAGCATCGAAGTCGCCGTGTTGGTAGATGAAGAGGTTCTTCGGCCAGACGAGGGTACGGTAACCCCGCTCCGCCATGGCGCGCGCCATGCCCGTCCCGGCCTGCCCTTCCTGGGCAAACACCGTCGTTGCGAGGGGAATGCCATACCGCTCGAAGGTCTGCTTCGTGAGTTGCTGGGAACGCTCCCAGTCTTCACGCGGAAACGCGAGGAAAAGCTGGTCGGAGTAATGGAAGCTCACCACTTCGGCCTGACCGCTCAGCGCGAGCTGCCGCAATTTGTCGAGCACACCTGGATGCCGGGCGGCAAGAACGTCGAGAAAGTAGCCCTGCAATTCGAGATTCACACCCCATGCCGGATGGGTAAGATAGAGGTCGAGGACAGGCTCGAAGCTCTGTGTGATGATTCGATCTTCCACGCCCACATCGTCCAATTCCCAACTCTTTGTCTCGGGCGAATCGGCAGGAAGCCAGGTGACAAACCCCTCGAGGCCGCCCGCCACATATTGGATGTTGAAGTGAAACATCGACAGCGCGTAGCGGCGGACCTCGGCGGCGCCTGCAGGCCCCGCAGCCCCCTGCGCCAGAAGAACCAGGGTCACCCCGGCAACCACACATCTCATCAGGATTCGGCTACCACGTCTCATCATCATCGGTGGCCCGCTCTATAGGGCCACCAGAAATCATCCGTCAACAAGACGGGCAGGAAGACCCTGCTCTGGGCTACCGGCGGTATCCCCGGGCACATCGGAATCACTTCATTCGGAGCGCAGTCTGATCTGAGTGGCGTTCACCTGGCACACCACGCCGCACGCGGGCATATCGCGAACGACACGGCGGGTTCGCCGAAAGACCGCATCCTGAAGTGGATACGGATGTACCGCTGAATTGATCGGGGTACCCGATCAACCGCGTTCTCGAACACCTCTGCGAAAGAGTTGTCCCGGCCATCCAGGCTAACGGCGACCCGCGCCGCGCCACACCGGTAGTCCATTGTCATCGCGCAGCATAAGCGACTGCCCCCCCTTCTTGACCTCTGCTGCGATGATGGCTGGCTTCTCACCGTACAGGATGCGCGAGCCGCGAACCTCGATCTGATCCCCCGCGGCAATCTTCATTTCCTGTTGACTCAGATACCATCTGGGCGCCAGGTGGACTGCAATCTCTCCCGAGTCACTCTTCAAAGTCAGATGAATCCCCGCACCTGCCTTTTTCCGTCCCCGTCCCCCACCCTGCATCTCGTCGATATGCACGACCTCGCCGCGTATCGTTTCGACGGTCTTTGTGTCGTACATCTTCCCGCCGGCAGCCGGACCGCGGGTATTTCCCCACCGGCCCTGCGCCTGAGAACCGGCCGCAAGCCACAGGGTCAGGAGCAGCGTGAGCGCCAGAGTCGTAATGGTCTTCATGGTTTCCGAACCTCCCGCTTTCTTCCCGGAGCAAAAATTGGCACTGCGAAATGAGCCGGGCCCTCAGAATCCGATCGCCTCGCTGGAGACTACGCCGTTGCGCAATCATCGGCAACACGGCAAATCGAGGGCAGCGCCGGCGGGACCTGCGGGGCGGATCCACGCATCTGCCACTGGCCATAACGCAGGCCCTGGCGTGAGCTGGGCAGCGGCTTTAGCGGAACATGGCTCGCAGAATCCTGTTGGCCCCGTGTGAAACAAACCGAGGATCGAATCGTGAAAGGCCCTGCGGTGATCCGTTACCCGACTCCAGCACCGGACCAACCGCCGGCGGACCGGGAACGCATACGCTTTTTTTCAGCCGCCGACGTCAAACGCGATTGCCGTGCACAACGCTTGCGTGGCGTGCGCAGGATCGAGTGCGTTCAGTACCTGCTGCAGTGCAATATGGTCGTAGGCGACCCCCGCATGACCGTCAAAGTCGATTGGACAGAGATTCTGCAAAACGATGTTGGTGACGTTCTTGCCCGACAACTGCTGCGACTGCCAAGGCGTGACGATCTGATCATAGATCGAGGAGATCACGGTGTATTTCACCCCACGGGCCGTCAAACCTCCGGCGTGCAGATCACGGAGGAAAGCGGATCCCTGTTCCTGGTCGAGACAGGCGGGACACACATTCGCAAGACCTTCGTGCACGAGTGACGAGACACCAGGGATAAAGCCCTGAATCTCGGTAAGCCCGGCCAGAGTCGTACCGCCGTTCGAAGGCGCGAGCGCAACCAGATGATTCACTTTCGCCGCACCACCCAGATTCTTGATGTAGTAGTGAGGCATCATACCGCCCTGAGAGTGTCCAACCAGGTCCACCTTCTTGGCACCGGTGGACTGCAGCACCTTGTCGACGAAGGCAGCCAATTCCTGCGCGGACTCGGCAATGGGCCCGAGGCCATAGACCGTTCCCAGTAACGGTGGGCCGCCATAGTTCAGTGTGAATACGCAATAGCCATTGTTGTAGAGAAGCGGAGAGAGAGCGTTCCAGTTGTTGTGCTGATTGGCCATCGTGCCATGCACGAGGATGACAGGGTTGGGATGATCGCTGCTCGGCTTGCACGTCCATCGGTTGGCACCTGGCGGTGGACTCTCCGGATCCAGAACTCCGCCAAAACCCGAAGCCACCGAATACACGACCGGCAGTTCGCAACCACCCTGCGAGTTCGTCGCACCGACCAGCGCCACCCAGACGGTTGCGATGATCAACAGTCGTAGGCCTGCCATACCTTTTCCGCTCATGTTCCTTCTCCTCACGCGGACCGCACGAAAACGCCTCAGGATGGTCAACCGTATCGCACCGGACCAGATGTGAATGGATTCCACGCGCGCCTACAACGATGGCAGGCGCGAGTCAACCGCTCGAACACCACCGCTCGAACACCACCAAAATTGGCCCTTCGGCCACTTCCACCATCAGGCCCGGATCGGATACCGGACAAAGTGGGAATTCATTCCGGTAGAACGCAGGATTGGGTGCGATTCAAGGGACATCCCGACCACGCGCTTCCTCACTGGAGCGGAACTTCGTCTCGACGATGTCTCGCGCCCGATCCAGGCTCAGTTGAGGTGGGAGTCCGAGGTAGATCGATACGAACACGCCCTGGCGTGTCGTCTGAGCTTCGAGCGCAAAGATATTGGCATGCAGATGTCGAAAGACATGGTAAGCCAGTGCGTAGACGAGACCTGCCGCGTCGAGTGTGGTTTCGTGTCGCAGCAGGTAGACACCCGGGCGGCGCTCCAGCAAAGACGTCCTTCCGTCTTCGAGTCTCGGCAGGCGGGTCGCAGAGGCGTCATCGATGTGACGTCGCTCACGGATTGCCGTCTCGATCCCTCGTAGCAGTTCGCTGCCAGGAGCTTCGTCCCCTGCTGCAAGATGGAAAAAGTCGAGCGCCAATCCGTAATGACGTGCCGAGAAGAGGTGCGCCTGCTCCAGATTCCATCCGTGCTCCCACAGTTCACCCGAAATGCAGGCGGCCAACCCGCGGAAGTCGCGCGTCGCGATACCAACGATATTCGAAACGCCGCTGCGCAAGAGCATCGCCTTGGGAGCCGTGTTCTCCGGATCCTCGGCAAGCCGTAACAGATGGGGACCGAAGGTCGCGGCATAGCTGCGATAGCTGCCACCAAAGAAATCCGGCCCGAGGTCTTCGAGAATCTCCAACTCCGCGGGGGAAAAACCGAGATTGATCAAATGTCTGCGCGAATCGGTGCCCGGACGGAAATGACGCAGCGTCTTCAGATACAACTCGTCGATCCGAAACCAACGCGAGGGAGCGTCCTGGCGTGATTCCCAATCGGCGCGATCAGCGCACGTGAAAACGTATAAGCTACGCAACATCCGTTCGTCGCCACACAGGGAGGCAAACTGTCCGACCAGCATATCATCCGTCAGCCCTACCGCTGCTCCCTCCAGAAAGGCGCGACGATGCTCAACGAGAAATCGTGTCAGCCGCAGGGTTTCCTCAGAGAATTCACAGCTCGCCCGGTACCGATCATAATAGGAGGCGAGAGGCACACCCGAAAATCCAGAAGCCAGCCGTTCATGCAGCGGCAGCTTCATGTCCCGGCGGCGCTCCAGATCCTCCCGTGTCAGTGGTAGACGTTTCGTCGTCAGCGCCAACTTGACCGCTGTCAGTTCATCGGGATCCAGGAGAGCGGCCTCCACCCGCGGATCGAGGCTGTCCTGGGTCTCGCTTGCGCTGCGATCCACGACAGCCCGGCTCAACGCATCCCGGCCATCCTTCACCATCTGCTCCAGAACCTCGATCTTTCGGCGCGCGATCACGCTGCGCAAGGCCTTGCGCTCGATCATGACGCGACCGTCCATCGAGGTTTCGAAGCGGGCGTAACCCGGAAACAATCGCTCCAGAGCGCCGTCGAACTGGGCGAGGAATTCCAGGGTACGAGCCAGGCTGCCCCGCGGCTCATAGAACAGGGCCGAGAGTTCCGGTACCGGCGTCATCCAGTCACCCGCATCACGAAAGGTCGCTTCGAGTTCGGCTGGATCGATGGGCACACCGTAACGCTGTGCCGCCAGGAGCAGACCCAACGCCGCACGGCTTCTCGCCACCTCCGTCAAACCATCGGTCGAATGGGTGTGCGCCAATCCGGCAAGACGGTAAAGGATTGCGCCATCCGCACCGACAGGCCGGCCCGGCGTCAATTCGCGAGCCAGGACCGACCGGGCGAATCGCGCCACGCGACGTCGTGCCGAAAACAGTCTCTCACGCACCAGATTGTCGAACTCGAAGCGTGATACCTCATCCGTTCCCGGACCGAGCCATTCTCCAAACGACGTGAAATCCGCGAACGAGAAACGGTCCTCTGCGTAGTCCCCCGGAGCAGCACGCTGTGTTCCGGCCGGCCGGCGCGAATGGACAAAACAGCGCACTCGCAGGAGGAAATAGTAGGCGTCGAGATCGCGCGGATCCTCGAGACGGGCGTAGATCTCGTGGCTGTGCTGGAAGTGGCGGCCAGCCATCAGCCAGATCCCCGCGAGAAACACGCGCAACGCATCGTGTTTGATATCGAAGCAATCGAGGCGCTCTACCTCGCGTGCCGCACGGTCCCATCGCGCTCGCCACATGCCACGTAAATGCAAGAAATGTTCGAACGGATCGTATGTGGCACGGATACGTTCGAGAAAGCGTGTGGCAAGGCCTTCCGGATCGTAGACGGGTCGCAGGTCGAGAAATGAATTGAGTTGCGTGCCGGTCAGGCGTGATGCGTCGTCGAGTTCGAACGGGAAGGGCTCGAAACGGAAGCCGTAGGCGTCCTGGAAGGATCTGGTATGCAGAACCTGCCGCTGCAGCTCGGCAAGAAACCGGTTGTCATCGAGCACATCGTCGAACAGGAGCACGAAATCGAGGTCCGACCGTGGTGTGACT
>CAZEWD010000028.1:0-6201 GCA_964515725.1 uncultured Binatia bacterium (SeqCode) | reverse complement strand
CGGCCACGGCAAACGGCCGGTCGTAGGGATGAGACCGGTGTTCGGTCTCGGCCCAATGGCGTACCAGCTCACAATGGATCGCCGCACGCTCCGCCACGATCCGGGCGCCGTCTCGAAACGTCGGCCGGCGGATGTCGGCATCATTTGCCGCTATGAACCGCTCGAACGTCTTCTGTGGCGTCGTTTCGGCTAATGCCGCGCGGATCCGTCCAACGATCCCCGCATCCTCTCTATCGAGGGCGGACGGTTCCCGCTTCGAAGCGGCTTGTTCCATGATCTGCAAACACTTCCTCTATCCGAGTTATGCATCAGCCTCGCCCGGAAGCCAAGGGGAGAGCCTGAGATCGAGATTGGCGACAGTGATCCCGCCCCTTCGATGCGGCCCGGCAAACGGGCGGGCGACGTCATCGGTTATTTTACGGCGCGAGGGTAGGGGCCCTGCTGGAGACCGATTGGGGGTAAACCGTCCGGACCCATCCCCACATGCATCGACTGAGCGGTTGGCCGGCACTCCGAATGGGTAGCCGGCCAACCTGGCAAATCGAGGTTCCGTTTACCGGCAGATCAGAGACAGTGTGGCGACCAGATCGCTATTGCCAATCGTCGAAAGAGAGAGGTCGAGCGCCGGAATCGAGAGATTCAGCTTACCCGTGCTGAGCACGCCCGCGTCGATATTGGCACAGCCGTAGGGCACACCCGTGGACGAATCGGTCAGATTGGTCGCTGTGAGCCCCCAGGGATCGGTATTACTCATCGCGTCAAAGACCGTGCCCGACGCTGCACCCGTGGTCACGATACCGCTGATCGACAGATCACCCGCGGCTTCATCCAGAGGCGTATTGTCCGCCGGACAAGCTGCGGCCGGATCGTTGAGTATCCGGATGATGAGTTGTTCGCTCAACTTCATGCCGCCGGCAGCAAACGTCCCCGAGGTCGTGACGCGCAGCGGTCCGTTGCAGACACCGGGATGGAGATCCGTCGGACCCTCCAACGACGCGGTCGAAAGCAGCCCTCCGGGATTGAGAAATGTGTCGTCGCACTCGGGATCCTGCGGATGTCCGCCATTCAGACCGGGAGGATTGGATGTATCGTGATCCCACTCACCCACCGCGTCATAGCCCGGCGCTCCGCCATCGCAGTCGATAAAGCCACTGCCGTCACTGCCGGCACGCGGACAGATCTTGATGAGCCCCATCACCACCACGCCGTTGAAGTGAGTGCCACTGGCCGGAATCGTGATCTGACGAATGCCGTCTTGATCTTGTGACGCAAATTCCCACGTCTGATATCCGGAGAGCGAGACATTGAGAGTGAGGCCCAGTGTCGTCACGATCCGCACCGCGGAATATGCCGCGCCGGCACGCAGGTTGCAGGTTCGGCTCAAAGGCGCCGGTGTAAATGTAGCGGATGGCGTAAAGGTATCGGATGGTGTGGAACTCGGCCCCGGAAGCGTCGGCGGGGGTGTGGGAGATACGGTGGACGTCAGCGTGGGTGTGGGCACTTCCCGCTGGCAGCCCCGATCACAACCGTCTCCATCGACACGATTCCCGTCGTCACAGCTTTCGTGGTCTGCCTGGATCTTTCCGTCGCCGCACGTGCTGGGCCGGCATTCCAGGCGCAGTGCATCGGCGTCGACTCTGCCGGTTGAATTGACTCCTCGTGTACGCAAGCGGGTAAAAGAGCGAAAAACACGCCCCTTGGGCGTCACTCGAAGCGGAAGTTGCACAGCAATCGGCCCCGTACACGCATTGCGCGTCGCGTTCGGCGATCCGACGTAAATCTGGACACCCTTACGGGCAACCGTCATGTGCAGGCCATCTCCGCCGGCCTGATGTTCGAGAGCCAACAGGTTCGCTTCGTCGGCTGGTTTCATGACCGCCCTGGGGCGCGGTGCACGCACTTCAAACACCTTCACGTCGGAGGGGCTGCAGGAGCTGAAGCGCGGGTCTTCATTGTTGATACACATCCGCAAATGAAAAAGGCAACTGTTGTTCTGGAGATCCACGTCGAAATCACAGCGAGGATCTCCCTCATAACAGATCAGTTTGTTCTTCGGGAAACCGGCACGTGTCAGCAGCGGCATCGGTTCAGTCAGCCACTCCATCATGCAGTCGGTCCGTCGGGCACCGCCCCCGGGAACGCAGGGGTTCGTTCCCAGCGGCCCTGTACACAATCCCGGTGTAGGCGTTTCGGTGAAAGTCGGGCCGATCGTCGGAGTGAAGGTCATGGTCGGGGTGGGTGTTCGTGTCGGGGTGAACGTCGGGGTCGGAATGATCAGAGTGAACGGATTCGAAATGGTGGTGCCGATGGAACCGTTGCGCACCGGACTGGCGGTTATGGCCAGCGTTTTGCTGCCCGGCGTGGAGTCGTTGGTGACATGGTTCAGAACGATGGTGACAGCACTGTTGTAGTTCACGGCAACGGGGGAGACGAAAGTCACCGAGTCGGCCACCTTCGAAACGAAGTTGGTAATGGGATTGCCATTGAGTGTGCCACCCGTAATCGACGCTGTCTCGGAGGAACCCGGCAGATCAATGGTGATCCGCGACGAAAGGGTGAGATTGCATCCGTCCCGCGCCGGCACGGCGGTCGTGATCGTGTAGGTGCTGAGACCGGTCACCACGGTGCTGGAGAGGCTTACATTGATCGTCTGCCAGGGCGAACCCCCGCAGTTGTAGGCCGCTACTGCGTTTGGCAGCAGGGCAATGGCAGAGAGGAGCAGCATCCCGGCAATCGCCGGGTGCCCCACACGCCTCCGACGGCACCGATCCGCTCGTTTCATGACATCCTCCACGATGATGTCATTTGTACAATGCGCCGGTACAGTATGACAGCCGTATCTTTTCAGTGTGTCTTCATGCGGGGCTCCGGGGATCGGACTGGTGTGGCAGATCCGGCCTGCAACGCCTCACCGCGCCCCTTGCCGGCGAATTTCGGCTGCCCGCCGTTTGGCCTTCTCCCACATTCGAATGTAACCTTCGGCCGAGCGGAAGAGCGGTTCCAACTCCTGTTTACTTACGCCGTCACGCAAGACATCTTCAATCTGGTCGGCGAGTAGACCGATGTGCACCAACCCTTCGGTGTTGAAGTCGAGCACACGGTTACCGACCCGGGGTTGCAGGAAGGTGACATCGCCGGCGTAAGAAGAAAATGGATACGTCAAAGGGTCGGTCTGTGGCACCCGGCAATCGCTGCGCGGACCGAATCGCGGGCCGGTTGCACCGGCAAAGCCGTTGAGATCCAGACCGAAACCAAGCCCGGGATATCCACCGTTCTGGCGGATGGTTTCGAGGCGGGACTGGAAACCATCATCGACGCTGCCTTTCCGGTTCTCCGATCGACAATTCGAAAATCCGGAGGTGGAGATCCCACCGAGAGCATACAGGCGCCCGTGGTTATCACGTCCGTGCGTTCCTGCCGCCGGATAGTCATTCGCCTCGAGGATCTCGTAGAGCCTCACGTAGGATCGGCGCGGGAAATGATCGGCCTCGATGATCATTCCCTTCGCCATCATCTGATGAACCAGCGACTCGCCGAGTGTCGTCATGCCGTGCGCCTGACAGAGATCGGGTTCCGAGCCACCCCCCTGCATCAGTTCATCGATGATCGTGCCGAAAGCCGTGATCGGATCTTCGTAAAACTTGCTCAGGTGCAGCGGGGGCGGCGATTCATAGTCCTGCCTCGGCTTGTTGATACCGGGAAAGGTCATCCGTCCTCCATCGAAACCGCGCGGCACGTTGTCATCACAATCGGTCGTGAAGTCGGCCCACTGGCCGGTCTGGATGAGGTTGCCGAGTTCGATGAATCCCTTCATTCCATCACCTGAAGAGAAGGCGTTGTCGTACTTGTGTACCGGGAACATGACACGCACGCCGCGCTCGTAGACTTCATCGAGCCGCTCGCGCACCATGGCTTCCGTACAGCGCACCTCGCCGTCAGGCGGCGTCAGCGGACAATCGAGCACGTTCGACGTTTCGATCCCGAGAAGGACCGCCATCTTGCCGGACTCGATCACAGACCGTGCCTCATCCGGGGAACGGACGATCCGGAACCAGCCTTTCCCCGGACCACCCTCCTGGGCATCGATGTAGTCCTGCATCCGATAGGCCTCATCGAGTTGGCGATCTACCGCCGTCATATCCTTGCAATCGTACCGGATCGGCTGGAAGCCGCCCTTCCCCAGCAGGTCACAGATGATCTGATTGCTAACGGCATGCAGGACAACCAACCGCAAACCTCCGAGATAAGCGCGTTCGAGCCACTTGTAGTACTGGACCTGGTGTGTGGCACTGAACGGACCACTCGGCCAATCCGTGAAGCCCGGGTACCCATCGGTATGGTGGTTGAACATCGGTAGTTGTCTGGTGAACATCATCCCCACGAAAAGATCGATATCCAGATCTGCACCGTTGTGGTCATACCCATAGCCGAAGAGATCCTTGCGGCCTTCTCTTCCGTGGAATTTCTCGCAACTCGGTAGCGCGTGCTTCACACCGAGCGGGTGAAAGGGAGCGCCGTGGAAGATGCCCCACCCGCCGAATCCAAAGTTGGCGAGGATATGGGAATGCGCATCGACAAAGCCGTACACTGCGCCATCGTCGAATTTCGTAACCTGCACCCGACCTTCCGCCCATGTGTTTTCTTCGGGGAACTCGGCACAACCCGAGTATGGCACCAATGACAGATCGGCAGCCTGCGCGGCGTCACCGAGGCCATCCCGCGTCAGGTACTTCCCATTCTTGCGATGTCGCAGGCGATAGCGAGATCGATCCCGCTCGGACACCTGCAAGTCCCACTCGCCATTCGACTGATAGTGGTCCGTCAGAGTGGTTATGTCCGAGGCGAGTTCGGTGGCGCGCTGCAAGTTTGATCCGTCGGAGACGAGGTAGCCAGAGTCGCTGTCGTACAACAGGTATGTACCGAGCGCCGACGGCTTCAGGAAAAATGCCGTCTGGGCAGAGGTCGAAAACGCGTAGCTGGTATCACCCTCTCGGCCGAGGTGCTCCGCGCCGGCAGCAATCAGAAAACAGCCATTGGCAGGCTGATGGACGTCGGCAGTCTGTCCCGCACCGGTTCCGCTCGCGGGCACAAGCGCATACTCATTCCCACAACCACAGACAGCCAGGAGCAACAGCAGAAAGAAGCGCAACCGGATGCTCCGGCCCTTGGATGCAAAGCGCATGAATGTCCTTTCCCCACATCGGAGATACTCGGGCAATGTCGTTGCCATGCACGGTCGTGCCGCACCATCTGTCATCGCCGATCAAAGATTGCCGTCCCTAACACCCCGATCACTGCGCCTTCAAGCATCGTGTGCAAAGGGGCATTTTTTGTGCTCCAGGCAGCCGCCCGGGTCACCAGGCCGCCACGGACCCGGCGCCGGTGCGCGCTCACGGGGTCGAATCCGGCCTGACACCGGATCTTCGTCATGCGCCGGGAATCATCGATGGAAGTCGCTTCAGAGGGCCACGTCACAGGGGATGTGTACACAAAAGGTCGATCCCGCTCCCGGCTCGCTGCGCAGTTCGATCGTGCCCCCGAGAAGCTCCACCATGCGCCGCACGATGTGCAACCCGAGGCCAAGGCCGCCCTGGCGCACACTGATGGACCCGTCCGCCTGGCGAAATGGTTCGAAGATCACCGCCTGCTTATCCACGGCAATACCGATGCCGGTATCGGCAACCACGATCGACAAACCATCATCGTCGAGACCAACTTCCACATCGACCCGCCCGGCAGGAGTGAACTTCATCGCATTGCTCGCCAGATTCCTCAGAATGAGGATCAGTTTGGAAGCATCCGTCGAAACAATCGGGAAATCCTCGGCAATCCGCCACTCCTGTTCCACCCCGGGCTTTGTCCATAGATTTCGCACCTCGGACTCGACATGGCGTACCACCGAACGCAAGTCCACCGGCTCACGGTTCACCTGCAAGGCGCCGGATTCGAGACGGCTCAGATCGAGAGTGCTGTCGATCAAAGTCAGAAGATCGACTGCATTGCGCCGGGCACGTTTGAGGACTTTCGCTTGTTCCGGGGCCACGGTACCGAGACCACCTTCGAGCAACATGTCATTGTACCCGATGATCACATTGAGCGGGGTACGCAGCTCATGTGACATCGAAGCGACGAAATCGGATTTGGCGCGGTTGGCGTCTCCTAATTCTTCGACAAGACGGGCGTTTGCCATAGCCAGGGACG
>CAZEWD010000027.1:10963-16917 GCA_964515725.1 uncultured Binatia bacterium (SeqCode) | reverse complement strand
TTCCGTATTCTTCTCGACCGGCACCGACTCACCCGTCAGGACGGACTCGTCCAGCCGCAACTGCATGGCCGATATGAGGCGTAGATCGGCTGGCACGAGATTCCCTGCCTGGAGAAACACGATATCGCCGGGAACCAGGTCCGCCGCCGGAATCGTCTGGTCATGACCGTCCCGTCGAACTCTCGCCGTAGCGGCTGCAAGCGACTTCAATGCGGCAAGGGCACGCTCCGCCCGGTATTCCTGAACAAACCCGATGAGACCGTTCAGGACCACGATCACGAGGATGGTGATCGTATCCTCGGGTTCCCCGATAAAACCGGAGATGACGGCAGCCCACAGCAAGATGAGAATCATGAAATCGGTGAACTGTCCGAACAGAATTCCCCATGGACCGCGACGACGTGGATCGGGGAGCACATTGTGCCCCGAATCGGTGGTGCGACGAGCCACCTCCGCGGCAGTAAGGCCCTGGTCCGAATCGACCTGAAGGGAATCGCAAACCTCCCCAGCCGTCTTCGCATGCCACAGAGGAAGATCGCCCGCGGCTCCGTGATCCTTCGTTTCGTTCGCCTCTTTCATGGATCACTTGCGGGCTGTCCGGTGCCCGTGCCAGCCGAGCGTAAGGCGGTAGGATGCCATCAGAGACAAGGCGCCTCGGTCCATTTCTCGATGTAGGAGCCGATTTCCGGCGGTGCCAGCACAGTCACCTGTTCCCGAACACACAATTTCGCGTGTGCGGACAGCGTGATTTCCAGCGTGCCGTCGGGCGACTGTTCCAATCGCCATGAATCCGCCTCCTGCGTGTCGAAACAGGGCGGCCAGAGCAACACGTGTTCAAACTCGCCCGCACCTTCCAGATCGGGTGATAGGATCTGTACGACCCCAGCCGGCGACTCCGCGGGCCAGGTTGCAACCAAGGATGAGACGGTGAGTTCACGCACCCGGCTGGCCCAGACATCGAAATCGATATTTTCCTCCCACGCCATTACCTCGATGTGTTTCAGGAGGTCACGTGCCGCGGCAAGATCCTGCGCTCCGTTCGGTAGTCGCTCCAGCGTTCCCATGAAAGGACTCCGTTCCAGGAGCGCCCGCGCCGTGGCAAACGGTGGGATCCGGTGCCGCCGTTGCCGCAACTCCGCCACTACTTCACGCGCTTCTACCAGACGAGTCCGGCGGATGTCATGTGCCGCATTTCTTGTCTGCAAGCCAACGACGAGATCCTCAGGATCGAGAGCAAAAAAAGGGGATGAGTAAAGCGCCGCCTCCGCTGTGGCATCGTCTCGATCAGCCAGGGCAACACACGCAAGAAGCCACTGCCGGAGAATCGGATGGGCAATGAAGAGCGCCGATCCATGTCCCCGATACGGCTGGCGCACGCCATCCATGGCATCCATCACACGCCAGAGATCTGCGGTTCTGCGAGCTGCCACCGCCGTACCAGCATAGGGCGAACCGAGCGCACCCACGAGAAGATGAGCCGCATCATCGTAGCTTCCCGGTGTCGCAGGCCCGGGAACATCGACGCACCGCAGTTGCGCCTTCACACGGAACTCCCGGGAAAGCGGCCATTCTTCAGGGAAAGGAAGCGGTGAAGCACTCCGTCCGAGGACAAACCCTGCAGCTTGGTGCGGCTACGCATGGGCGCTGCTTCGCCGCACACGAGTTGGAACGGACAGTCGCGACAATCCCAGGCATTCGTCGTGCGCGGAAAACAAGCCGCTTCCAGAAGTCCCCTGCCAATCTCCAGCCACTCGCGAGTCTGACGTCGCAACTCCTGCAGACTCTCCCTGTGAAAGGAGCGTACTGTCCGAGGGTTGGCCGCCTGCACGTAGACGGCCTCCTCAACGCGATGCGCCGGACCAAAGCCGCCGTTCTCGAGAACGAGCACATAGACTCCGAGCTGTAGGTCACGCCCGCTATGGATTGGCTGATGCTTCAATGATGGAACCATTCCGGTCTTGAGATCGCGTACCGACAGTCCGCCCGAGGCAAGGATATCAATCCGGTCGATCGATCCACGAATGAACACAGAACCACCCGGCAGACGGATCTCCACGGCCTGTGGTTCCCCGAAACGCCATTCGGAGGCAGCGAATTCTCGCGGTCCACGCGACCACTCGTCGCTGACGAGGGCCTTCATCTGCACTCGAAGCTTCTCCCTTTCACGATCGATATTCGCCTTCCCCCACAACGGGTAATGGTGCAGGGCTGTGGCAAACACCTCGTCTGCAATTCGTTCTGCCTGCACATGCCAGTCCGCCAGCGCTCCTTCGCACCGGCAGAGAGCCTGCCCTTCATTCGCGAAGAGTTGTTCTGCGGCACGGTGAAAGAGAACCCCTTGATGGATCGGCTCCAGACGATCCGTCACGATCATGCCGGCACCCTGACCGAGTCGCGCCATGCGTTGCAGGAGGAACCGGTATGGACAACCAAGAAGAAGCCCAAACGCAGAGGCCGATAACGGCCGTTCCGCGCTGAGCCCCAGGACATGCAGGAGACCCCGTGCGCCGCTCAGATTCCCGTCGGCTGTGGTCCAGCGGTCGGATGCCAGGTCCTTGCAGATCTGCAGAGCGCGTTCGGGGTCAAGCGCCGGACCAGCAGGCGGGCGCACAGCGGAAGAGAAGTGCAGCGGTGAACCCGAAGCCGGATGATAGATTTCAGCCTCCTCGCAATGGTCCGGCCTGATGGTGGACAGGATGACACGGGCACCCGGATCATCCGCCACCCACATGGGGCAATCCAGGGCACGCTGTAAACGTTCCACGGCAGAACGATTGCTGGCCTCGTGCGCCTGCGGGGCCGTGCGGCATAGATATTCCCTGAAGATCGCCAACGCCGCCGGTGGATCCGGCGGGAGCAGCATCCACTGCTCGGCAAACCGGGAGATCGAGTCGACCAGAGAATCGAACACAGGTTCGAGCTGGCATTGATCGAGCAGTTGGTCCAACGCTTCGATCGCGGGAAGCAGCGGCTTCACGTCGCTCAACCAGCGTTCGGCACGGTGGCGCTCGACCGCCAGGGTGCGGCGTGCCGCACTCTCTTCGCATTCACGTTGGAGACTGACGCGCACCGCCTCGCGAAGTTCGCTGGCGTGATCCTGTAGCCGTCTCGACCAGCGTCGCGGACCGTCCGGGTCGTCATGCGATCCACAATCCATGAGAAGCAGGCCGGCGCGCCGCAGCGAGAGGCGTGCCTCCCAGACCGCCGCTCCCCGTGGCGCATCGCTCGCACCACGCCGAATATAGGGCAGGAGGCGGACCACGGCGTTGGCAGTGCCATCTGCTGCCAAGACTTCGAACAAGCGACCCAGGCGTATGCCTGCCGAGGTTCCACGCAGCGGGAGTGATGCACGTGTCTGAACACCACCCAAACCAGCCGATAGCAATCGCTGTCGTAGGAGGGTGGCGTGTGGAACAAGGGAAGGAACGACGATCCACAGAGGCCGACCGCCGGTGTCATGCGAAGCGACCCAGCGAACGGCGTCTTCGAGAAATTCACTCAGACCCATCGATGGCAAAGAGCTTTCCGAACGCTACACCAATCCATCGCCGCAGCGCACCACCCGCGCAAGGGAGTGGCAAAACCTTCATCCAATCACGATCGGCACAGGCCACGGCATCCGGCAAACGAGCGTGGGACCTGTCATCGCCGCCTTGTGCCGGCCGCCCTCCTGGTCACACGGCTCCGTAGTCGGGATCGAAGTGGTCACAGATGATCCGGCGCACTCGCTCGTTGAGTTCGTCACGCTGATCCAGGGCAAGATCTCTGGTCTCGATCGCTTCGGCGATCACCAGTTTGACGCGGCCCACGGGGCGGATGATTGGCGACCCCTTCGGCAGTAGCTTCCACGTGCCGCTGATCGACAAGGGAAGGACCGGCAGGCCGGTACGGATGGCAATGTTGACGGCTCCTTTCTTGAAGGCGTGGATCCGGCCGTCAGGGCTGCGTGTTCCCTCCGCATAGAACAACAGACAAAAGGGCTGGCTGTCCAACCGCGCCATCCGCTCGTTGAGTTTGGCGATGGCCAGTTCGGGATGCTGGCGATCGATCACGATGTGATCGCTCCGTTCGAGAACGGGTCCGAGAAAAGGGAACCTCTTCAATTCCTGTTTGGCCACGAACCGCAGATTGACCGGTAGAACCGCCAACGTCACCCAGATATCGAAGTTGCTCTGGTGGTTGGAGATCATCACGTACGAACGGCGTGGATCGATATGTTCGAGCCCTTCCACGTCAACGGACACCGCGGACAGCCAGAGAATGAAGCGCCCCCAGATTGGCGCCAGAATTTCAACTGCCGTGGTGCGTCGCGTCACCAGAGTCGCGGCAAGCGCCAGGAAGGCACACAGCATCGTCCAAGCAATCACCGTCAGGGAAGCAAGGGAACCCCAGACCAGACGCACGGCGTCAGAATGCGTCCGAGTCGTCTCCGAACGTCGAAGCATCGAGATGCTCTTACGTCGCATGAGGCCGCCATGCAACCACATACGTCTCCCCCCGAGTGGGCTATGGGACCGGCCTGGATACCTCCTGCGAAAACACGTTTGTCAAGGTAACGGATCAGCGATATACACGCCCTTGTGCAGTCGGCTATTGGCAACGATCTAGAGTCGGCATTTCGGACCGAAACAAATCGCCTCCTGGCTGAGCGCATACCGGTTGCGGCGATCGCATTTATCATCATCTTCGGCGTGGCGTGGGTGATCGAACATCACATTCACCCGGATCGCGATGTCGTCTATGCCATCACGTTCGGGGCGGAAATCACATCGTTCGGACTCGTCCTGCAGGGCCTGCAGACACCGCGAGGACAGGCCTACGCACGCGCGATCATCGTGCTCCTGACCGTTGTCCTTTTGGCTCTGGTGGCCTGTTACCACATCGCCTTACGGGCGCCGGCAGAAATCATGGTCATGGCGCAACTCTACCTGATCGTCGGCGCTTTGGTCGCGTTGCCTCTGGGCTGGCAAGGGCAACTGCCCCTCGCTCTTGTGGCAATCCTTTCTCTGCCGCTTGCGGTGGCCATGGGAGCGACGAGCAGTGTACCGGTCTCCATGCAGCTTCTGGGGGTGATCGGAATCAGTCTTCTCTCGTTGAGCGGGGCGGGATACCTGCAACGACAACGGTACGAAGCATTCCGGAAGACGGAGGAGGCGCGACGCGCCAACCAGGCCTTCGAACAGACCAATCAGTTTCTGGCGGACGCAAACCGCGCGAAGAACGAATTCCTTGCCGGTGTTTCCCACGAATTACGCACGCCGTTGAACATCATCCTCGGGTATGCCGCACTCCTGGGCGAGGGCGAATTCGGGCCGTTGGAGAGAGAGGCCCAGACGGTGGTGGAACGCATCCATCGCAACTGTCAAACGCTGGCTTTTCTGATCAGCGACCTGCTCGACCTTTCACGGATCGAGGCCGGACGCCTCACGTTGTATCCACAGGCGGTGGATCTGGCGGCCGTGTTCGAAGAACTGCGCCGGTTCGTCGAGCCACGGCTCAGACAGGACGATGTCGTCTTCGACACCGAATTAGCGGAGGACCTACGGATCACCACCGACCCCAACCGGCTGGAGCAGATCCTCATCAATCTTCTGTCCAACGCAATCAAGTTCACCCGCCGGGGCCGAATCACACTACGTGGGTTCCCAGACGGAGGGAACAAGGTGATCTTCGAGGTCAAAGACACCGGCGTCGGCATCGACCCGGACGACATGCCCACCCTTTTTCAGCCGTTCCGGCAAGGTTCCGCCGGTAAGGAAGCAGGGGGCGTCGGCATCGGGCTGTCCCTCTCGTTCCGTTTGGCCTCCGCCATGAACGGCAGGTTGTGGGTCCAGAGCAAGATCGAGCAAGGCTCGACGTTCACGCTGGAATTACCCGGCTCGGCTTGAAACGGCGTTCCGTGCAGCGCCGGGTCACTTCAGCGCGAGTTGGGCATTCTTACCGTCACCCTCGAT
>CAZEWD010000027.1:6812-10953 GCA_964515725.1 uncultured Binatia bacterium (SeqCode) | reverse complement strand
GCCAACCGACGGCAGCATAGAAGATTTCGCTTGGCAGCTTCGTCTTGCGCCGGATCGCGTCTGCCTTGTGCGGGCCATTCACATGGAGAAAGCGCCACAATTCCCCCGCCGCCTCGCCGATCTTGCCCGTGCCGGCTTCCGGCCCACGTTGCTTTGCCCTGGACTCGGTCATTGCGATACCCTCCTCTGATGCATGGATCCAACCAGTGAATCGCCGCCGCTCGATCGCGCCACAGAATGGATCCACGAAAACACGGTGGGTCGTGCTCTCGAGCGTCTCACCGTGCCACGTTCAGGCTTCTACCACGCCACGGCGGACCGTAGCAGTTGATTTTCGCGTTTCCACCGGCGATCACATGACAAGAGGAAGCTTCGCCAGGCCGGGATCCTTCTGGACGAGCGCGATGAAAGCGTGCAGCACGTCGCTGCGAGTCAAAATCCCGACGAGCCGGTCCGCATTGACGACCGGCAAGGCGCCGATCCGTTCGCGTCGCATGATCTGCGCGGCCTCGAACATCGACATGGAAGCCGAGACATTGAGAACATGAGGAGTCATGATGGTTTCGACCGTAACCCGGCTGGGATCGGCATTGTCCTTCGTCCGCCCCCGGTGCGTGAGATCGAAAACCGAGGGAAAAGCGTCACGCACATCCCGATCCGTAACGATGCCGGCCAGCTTCCCCTCGACGACGACCGGTAACTGATTGATCCGCTGTGCCTCCATCAGTTCACGGGCATGTTGGATGGAATCGAGCGGGCGGACCGTGATGACCGTACGCGTCATCCAATTCTCGACTTGCATCGATCGTCATCCTCCTTGCAGCGATCTCACGGCAAGAATCCTGCCAGCGGTCCTCACCACATCCACGGAAAGCCACAGGATCCATCGGCCCCGAAAATCTTCCGGAGGGTGCAAAAGCCCCGGCCGGATTTTTTGAGACGTGGGAGTCATCGTCGTCGAATCCACCGCTTCCGGCAAGACGGCGCCAGCGTTCGATTCTCGGGCACATCATTTCCCCCCGAATCGGGCCAACATGGCCGGTCTGTTCCGATTCCGCATGACAAGGCGGTCCAGACCGCGTAAACGGGAACAGGGGAGGATCAGGAAATGCGGAAATGTGCCTATGTCGTTGCCGTCCTTGCGCTACTCTGCGTCTTCGTCCGGGCCGAGGCCGCCGAACAAAACCCGCAACGAGAAGTTGCCGGTACATCGGTGGGGCTGGAGGTCGGTACAGCGATCGGAGCGGCCGCAATCAACGTCGTTTATGCCCCCTTGCGTCTCGTGTTTACATCGATCATGGCAGGAGTTGGCGGAACGATCGGTTGGCTGAATGGTGGAGACACCCTTTCCGCACATGCCATCTGGGACAACACAGACGGCCCGCCGTTCATCACACCGGATATTCTCGAACGGCACGGTCATCGGCGACGACACGCACAGCGCCAGGAAAGGCGGAACGCCCGTCACACCGAGCACTCTCAGGCGCCACAATCAGCCGCGCTTCGCTGATCGTTGATCCGCACAGGACGATTTCTGGCCTGGACCAGAAACGGCAGGTCTTGTGCCATTGCCGTTGCCCGTCCCTTCCAGGTCCGTCTCAGAAGGGACATGACAGACGGTATCGTGGACCCACGACACCGTGATGTCCTGGGTTCTCCAGGGGGAAGCGGTTACTCCCCCGCTCTTCGCATCTTCCAGTCGGGGAGGGGGCCTTGCGAGTAGCCTCGCGCTTTGCGTATTCGAAGCAACGAATGGGGCACATGCGTAATCGCGTACGTTGACGATTCCGTGCCTTGGCTGTTTCGAAAGGAATGCTGTGTCCACTTTGTTACGTGACGGTCAAAACGATCTGGCTGATGCCATTGCCAACCTGAGGGATCGTCTTCCTGTTGAGCTGGCGCCGCTTGCTCGAATTGCATTCAACTATCGCTGGTCCTGGATGCCGGGGGGCACCGAACTTTTCCAACGTATCGATGCATCCCTCTGGCGAGAGGTGCGCCAGAACCCCCGCACCTTGCTGGAAGCTCTGACGCCGCGACAACTACAGGCGCTGGCTCAGGACCCGCAATTCATCGATCACCTGTCGTCAATCGTCCGGGCCTGCGATGCAGATCTGCAACGCCCGGTCTGGCCCGGGGCGGAAGCGCATCAGCCGATCGCGTATTTCTGCGCAGAGTTCGGATTCCACGCTTCTCTACCAATCTACAGTGGAGGCCTGGGAATCCTTGCCGGCGACATTCTGAAGGTGGCCTCGGATCTCGCACTGCCGATGATCGGGGTGGGTCTGTTCTACCGCCAGGGATACTTTCATCAAAGGTTGGACGTGTGGGGTTGGCAGCACGAATACTGGGTGGACCTGCCATTCGATCGAATGCCGGCAGCACGGGTGACCGATGCGACCGGGCAACCCCTGGCGATCGAGGTGCCGATTCGTGGGCGCAGTATCGTCACGCACGTCTGGCGCGTGCAGGTGGGCCGCACGACACTCTATCTGCTCGACGTCGATCACGAACTCAACGACGTAAATGACCGCTGGATCACCGCACGGCTATACGTTGGCGACCGCACCATCCGTCTTGCACAATACGCCCTGCTCGGAATCGGTGGGATACGGATCTTGTCGGCAATGGGGATCACCCCTTCGGTAATCCATCTGAACGAAGGCCATGCGGCACTCAGTTCCTTCGAGCGCCTACGGCAGAAGATCTCTGCCGGTCAGGAGTTCGATGCAGCATTGGCTGCCGTACGCAACGAGTCGGTTTTCACGACACACACTCCGGTGGCTGCTGGGAACGAAGGCTATCACGAGCAGGACATCGAGGCGGTACTCGGTGATTTCCTCGACAGCCTCGGTGTCTCACACCAGACTTTCTATGACCTTGGCCGGGTCACACCGGGTAGTCCGAGTGAACCGGTCAACATCACACCGCTTGCCCTACGCACCAGTAAGGCCGCCATCGGCGTATCCAGGAGACACGGTGAGGTGGCCCGCCATATGTGGCAGCCGCTGTGGCCGGACCGGCCTGTGGCCGAGGTGCCGATCGGCCACATCACGAACGGCGTCCACGTCGCAAGCTGGATGCTGCCCCCCATGCAGGCCCTCCTGCGCAAACACCTGGGGCCCGCCTGGCCGTATCAGGTCATGGAACCGGACTTTGCCGAGCGCGTGAAAAATATCCCCGATGAAGAAATCTGGCAGGTACGCTGTACGCAACGGCACCAACTCGTGGAGATGACGCGTTCCAAGTCGATTCGTGACCGGCTCAGCCGCGGAGAGGAAGCGGAGTACGTCCAGGCCGCTTCTCGCACCTTCCACCCAGACACGCTGACAGTTGGATTTGCCCGCCGTGTGGCCACCTACAAACGGCTCTACCTGCTCTCGAGGCTCCCCGAGGGCGGTCTTCTCCGGCTGCTCTCGGACTCGCCTCGCCCGCTGCAACTGATTCTGGCCGGCAAAGCGCATCCTGCCGACCACGAAGCGAAGGAAGAATTGCGCAACCGTTTCCAGCTCAAGCACGCGCGTGAGATCGGCCAACGTGTGGCCTTTCTGGTGGATTATGATCTCCGGATCGCCCCGGCGATCGTTGGTGGCGTCGACCTGTGGCTGAACCTGCCGCGACCACCACTGGAAGCGAGCGGCACCAGTGGCATGAAAGTGGTCCTGAACGGCGGATTGAATCTGAGTGTCCTCGATGGTTGGTGGGACGAGGCCTACGACGGCGAAAACGGCTGGGCGATCCGCTCGCCCGACGCGGATCCACAAACGCAGGACGAGCACGATGCGCGGCTGCTGTTCGAATTGCTGGAAACTCAGGTGCTTCCCATGTTCTACGAAAGAGACGCTGGCGGCATCCCCCGTGCCTGGGTCCAACGAATGAAACACTCGATGGCCACCCTGATGCCACGTTTCAGCGCAGAACGTATGATGCGGGACTACATCCAACAGCTCTACGGGTGAGCCACTGGCACTTTGCGCCGGTTTCCATTCCGCCTGGATTCATCGCCTCCATGAAAATCGTCACCTGGAACGTCAACGGTATTCGTGCTCGCCAGCAGCAGGTGCTGGCTCTCATTGAACAGGAACAACCGGACATCATCTGCCTCCAGGAGTTGAAGGCACGACCGGAACAGGTGCCAGAA
>CAZEWD010000027.1:0-6802 GCA_964515725.1 uncultured Binatia bacterium (SeqCode) | reverse complement strand
AACACTCAGTAATCTGGAGGGTTATTGGTGCTACTGGCACGGCGTCGCTGCCTACTCGGGTGTCGCCCTGCAGATTCGCAAAGAATACGCGCCCCAGCAGCCCCGCTTCGAACATCCCCATTTCGATCACGAGCCGCGCATCGTGCAGACACGGCTGGAGAACACGGTGATCGCATCGGTGTACGTGCCGAACGGCGGCAAGGACTTCGAATCGAAAATGTATTTTCTGGATGCCATGCGCGACTACGCGGCACAACTCCGCGCCGAGGGAAAATCACTGATTCTCTGCGGAGATCTGAATGTCACACGCACGGAACGTGATGTTCATCCCAAAGAACGCCGGCCGAATGCGATCGGTCAGCGCCCGGAGGAGCGCGTGGCTCTGGAAAACTTCCTGGCACAGGGCCTCGTCGATGTCGGACGGACCCTCGATCCAGACAACGACAACCTCTTCACCTGGTGGGCGCCCTGGCGCAACATGCGGCAACGCAACATCGGATGGCGTCTCGACTACGTCATGGCGGCGGAAACCTGGGCAAAACGCGCCACCTCCTGCCGGGTCCTGCGCGAATTCGGCACCAGCGATCACGGACCCGTCATCGCTGCATTTACCGACTGAGTTCCTGCCTGATCATCCCTCGGAGCGCAGACGCTCGATGTCGGCAAGCACCTGACCTACCGACTCCTGCTCCATCCCATGGTAGTAGCCGCGAATTCGAAGCCGGCGATCGACCAACACGAAACGATCGCTGTGTGTGATCAGTTCCGCCGCCGCTGCGGTATCGCTCTTTTCCCGCTCCCTCACCGAGAGATGAAAACCCCTGCTGATCAGGTCGTAGAGGGCCTCACGAGGCCCGGTCAGGAAGATCCATCTCCGCGGGTCGGCGCCATGATCGAACGCATAGGCGTGGAGTACCGCCGGGGTGTCCCTTGCAGGATCAACACTGAAAGAAACGAATCGCAGCTCCGGATCATCGGTACTGTTCACCAGGCGCGCAAACTGAGCTGTCAAAACCGGGCACATGCCCTGGCAGGACGTGAAAATGAAATCGGCAACCCACAGACGTCCTGCCAGATCTTTCTCGGAAACAGACACGCCGCCGGAGGCAACCAGTTGAAACGGTGGCACCTGCCCGAGCACGGGTAAAGCAGGCTTCAACCAACTCCCCGCATACGGCGCTGCCAGCAGCAGAGCGACAGCTCCGGCGGCCAACCCGAACAATCCCAGGAACACCCGCTTCACGGGAGCCGTCCCGCACTGAGACGCACCGCGATCCGGCAGACGGCGTAGGGCCGTGACACCACCGAACACACCGCCATTTCAAGGAAGCATAGGAAATTGCGGTATCTTATCCAGACTCATGGCGACCAGCACCGCAGGCAGATAAACGAGCGATGCCAGGAATACCTGGCGCGCTGATGCGGCATCCCGGCGGCGCAAAAAACCAAAGGACGCCACGAGAAAACCGCAACCGAAAAGAACGGCTGCGCCGAGATAAATCCGTCCGGCAAGACCTACGAAGGAAGGCAACAGAGCGACCATCAACAAAGCCACGGTGTTCCAGAACACCTGCCGGCCCGTGCTCACCATCTCCGGTTCGACAACGGGAAGCAGACGAAAGCCGCCACGCGCATAATCGTCACGATAGAGCCCGGCAATCGCCAGCGAATGCGGCAACTGCCAGAGGAACAGAATCGCAAACAACAGCCACGCCTCGATTCCAAGAGCGTTTCGCGCCGCCGCCCAGCCGGCCACCGGGGGCAAGGCCCCCGAAATTGCGCCAACGATGGTGCACAGAGGCGTTCGCGTCTTCAGCGGCGTATAGGCAAGCAGATAGATCAGCGCCGTCGCTGCGGTCACTGCGGCACACAACCCATTCACCGCAACCCAGAGGAAGAGGATTCCCGCCAGCATCGTCAGGAGTCCGAAGGTGAGGACCTCGCGTGGCGTGAGGCGGCCATCGGGGAGAGGGCGCAGGCGTGTACGACTCATCCGGCTGTCCGCCTCGCGCTCGATATACTGATTCAAAGCCAGGGTCCCATGTCCCGTCAGGGCGGTACCAATTACCGTGGCGAACAGCGCCGGGAGATCCGTCGGACCAGACGACCCGAGATGGAAGCCCACCGCCGTGGTGACGAGAACCATCGTTGCCAGACGGGGCTTGCCCAGTTCGAAGAAATCCTGGCCCCGGCGCCACAACCCAGCGGTACCCGCCTCCATCGTCTGTGGTTGTTCGATCATGCCAGCACCCTGCTACCTGCGCCCATCCGTTCGCTGGTCACCTCATGCGTGCGACGCGCGCCGCGGAACACGCGCAACGAGACGACCAGCGCCACCGCCCACAGGATCGTTCCCGTCATACGATGAGCGGCAAGAATTGCCAGACCAGCGGCAAACGGCAAGCGTTCCGCAACCGTGGTGTAGTGCCACAGGAACGCCCACAGCCCCAGACCCAGTTGCAGGGCTACCACGCCCACCAACAGCATCGCCGGACGGCGCACCTCCACGCGATCACCGAAATGGCGCAATACGAGAGTGGCCAGCGTCGTGATCGCAAACGTCACGACCACCGCGCCGCTCGCGTGCACCAGGAGTTGTGTTCCCGTATGGGTCAGCAACGCGCCGAGCACGATCTGCAGATAAACGAGCAGCGGCACGACCAGCAACAAAACCCACAGGGCACCCGAATTCGACGAAAAAGGATTTCTCTCCAACCACTGCCAGGTCCGAGACGTCACCACCGTCAGAGCAACCACCAGTCCGAAGAAGGCCTGCGCCACACAGCCATGGATGATGGCAAGACCATGTTCGAGCAGAACCACGCGCAGCCCACCCAGAATCCCCTGGCCGATCACCCCCACCAGCGCCACAACACCCAGCCAGCGCACCCAGCGGCGCGGCTCCCAGCGCCATGCCATTACAGCGAACACGACGGTAAGCAGTCCGACCAGACTCCCGAGCAGCCGGTGACTGTGCTCGTAGAAGACGCCACCCACCCATTGCGATGGCGGGTAGGTGAACATGTTGTAACCGAAGGTCGTCGGCCAATCGGGCACCGCCAGGGCCGAGCCCGTGTTGGTCACCAGACCGCCCATCAAAATCAGCACCATCGTCGTTGCAGCCGTCGACAGGGCAAGACGATGGACCCATTCGCCATGCGGCGAAAGCAACGCGGAGTCGGCTCTCCGTGGAATTACATTCATCAGATCAATTCGCGAGGAGCCAAAGCATGGCAGAAGGTGGGCTCAAAGGATAGAGGGCGAGGGTCAAATCCGCTGGCCGGCCCGCCATCCGCTGAACTGCGACAGGTGTCTGCGCCGCCGGTTTTCTGGTTTCCGGCAGGCAGCCATGCCGAATCGGTCAAGACCCACCATGGCATCGGAAAGGGCGGAAGATCGTGGCCGGGGGTAGTGCTGCGCAAGGCGCTCCGCTCCATTTTCACGCCACACAGCGTGAGCCTCAGAGATCGAAATCACCCGCGGCCTCCGGTTGATAAATCACCGCGGTAACGCACAGATTGCGTTGTTTGCCACCAGGAACCGGCCACTTGATGGACTGCCCCACAGACAGGCCCAGCAAAGCACTCCCGACCGGGGCAATGACCGAGATTTTCCCCTCAGAGGCATTTGCCGCTTTGGGGTACACGAGTGTCACCTCGAACTCCTCGCCTGTGTCGGTATCCCGGAACCGCACGCGGGAGTTCATCGTCACAACGTCCGGCGGTGCCGCCGTCGACTCGACGACCTGAGCACGACTGAGTTCCTCCTCGAGTACGGCAAAGGCATCCGCTTCACGACCGGATCCGTAAATCTCGAGGAGTCGCGTAAGCCGTTCGTAATCCTGCTTTGTGACAACGATCGTGCGCTGGCTCATGGGCGCTTAACTAGCTCTACTATCACAGATCAGCAACGAGGGACGGCACGAGAAATCGAGCTCTCAACGGGCCTGCTACGGGCCTGCTTCATCACCCCCGACCTCGCAGGCGTTCCTGAAGGATCTGCAATTCCGGCGCTTGTGGCCCCCGGCGCACCATTCGCTCCTTACCTCGTCCTTCGAGGAGGACCAATCCCATTTCGGCAAAACGGTTGATGGCGTTCTCCAGTGTGACGCTGGAGTTGCCTTCCGGCCGAGTCACCTCTCCCAACAATGCAGCCGTCGCATAGCGTTTGCGTACCTGTTCGAAAAAGTCCCCCAATGGCTGAGAGACATCGCCGAGTTGCGCCACGGTACGGGCCACCATCCAATACGCTTCATCGAAATCGTCGAGAAGGCACGAGCATGCCTCCAACAGTGGGTGACTCTGGTCGGCCGACTCACCACCGTCAGTGATCCGCAGGGCACCCTCCTGGCGATAGTACTCCAGCCACTCCCCGATCTGGGTGCTGATCTCCTCCCGCTCGGGCAAGGCAAACTCCCACCGGTAGAGGTCGAGCCATCCATGGATTTCTTCTTGCAAGGCACCATTCGACAGCCCTCGCAACAGCCCACGCGACAAGAGGGCTGGTAGGAGAAAAAAGTGGATCGTGTTGTTCTTGTAAAAGTTGAGGATCATGCGCTTTTCGGGCGGCACATGGATCACCGTACCCTCGTTGTCGTGGATCAACTCGATGAGTCTGCCCTTTTCCAGGAATTCGAGATTCTCACGAAAGTCCTCCTGATTGCGTTCGAGGGATGCCGTGAACGCAACCTTCTGATGGCGGAGGATCTTCAGGAGGGTGCGAGCAGACTGCACGAAGCCGGTATATTTCCAGGCAGCCTTCGGGGAACTCAGAAGAACCGTGGAGCACACGGCGGTGGCGCCGGCCAGCGCCACATCGTTTACGGAACGCAGGATCCGGAAACCGAGCTTTTGCGTAAATCTGCGACGTTCCTCATCGATCAGCGGATCGTCGCTGCGCGCAAATCGTTCCTTGCGATCCCCCAGAGTATCGGCCAGCGAGATCGGCTCCGCAAACGTGACGTGGACGGTGCCACGTTTCTGGCGCAGCAACGTCCGCGCACGCAACAATCCGAGGAGTGACTCCTTCTCCTTCTCGGCGCCCACCAGCTCGCGCTGGTAGGAATCCTCCTCGACCACACGCCCATACTGGATGGAGATCGGGACGAAGTACAGATCACGCCGCACGCCATCGACAAAGGCGTTCACAATGGCCGAGAGCATCCCCATTTTCGGCGTCAGGATCTTGCCTGTCCGGCTGCGCCCCCCTTCGATGAAAAACTCCTGTGTATATCCCTCACGAATCAGGAATTTCAGGTAATTGCGGAAGACCAGCTTGTAGAGTTCGTTATCCTCGAAGGAACGGCGAATGAAAAACGCGCCTGCACCACGGAACAGGGGACCGAGCGGCCAGAAGGAAAGGTTGATCCCGGCTGCAATGTGCGGCGGACTGATATGGTTGAGATGGAAGAGATATGAGAGGATCAGGTAATCGAAATGACTGCGGTGGCACGGGACCAGAACCACGGGATGTTCCTTGACCCGATCGACCACGCGCTCGAGTCCCCGGTAATCGAATCCCTGGAAAATACGTGGCCAGATACGATTGAAGACGAATTCCAGGACACCGAAGTACATGCCCTGATAGTTGGCGGCCATTTCGTCGAAATACCGTTCGGCGCGGCGCCACAATCTTGACTCCGGCTGCCGCGTTTCCTGTGCCAGCCGCCGTACGAGTGCTGCGATCTCCGCGCTCTGTAAGACCCGTTCTCGCACGCGCCGCTTCGGCAGGAGGGTAGGACCCCACACCAGTTTCTCTTCACGGTACAGAAAGATCTGCAACGCACGGGCGAGCCGCCGCACGAGTCGTTCCTGACCCTCGTGCCCATATCGCCCCTCGAATTCGCTGAGCTGGACGTGCCGCCCGACGGTGATACTGCTATCGCGGCTGTTCCAAAGCAGGGAGAGCAGCCGTTTGAATTCGCCAGGCGCTTCCTGGACGCTGTACACGATCGTGGCCAGTCGCGACTCTTTGCGCCGGAAACCACGACCACGCAAAATGGCCAGCGGAACGAGGAACACCTCACGATCTCCACTCGAACCAGCATGGACGATCTCTCTCAGGTAGTCCGTGCCGCTGCGCACCCGCCTCAGCGCCATGCGCCGGGTGCCGCTCCAACGCAACCCGGGAGCACGAGTGCGCATGAAAATCAGAATGGGCGAACCAGCATGTACGGCCTTCTGGCAGCGGTGGCGGTCCTCGATGTGCCGCTCCGTGGCACCGGACCAGCGAAATTGCCGCAGGCGTCCCCATAGTGTCCGCACAATCTCGCCGATCGGGCGCAGGAGTAGACTGGGGACATCGGAGACGAATTCGGGCAGCGGCAACCCTTCCTGGAGAAGGAGAAACGCCACCAGCATGTAATCGACCAGGGAACGGTAGCGCATGACGTAGACCACGCTGCCGCGCGCCGACAGATCTCGGATATGATCGACGGCTCCGGGGTCGAGGCGGATCTGCGACAAGAAAAGGCGGCACAGCAGATCAGGAAGAAAGCCCAGCCGCTTCAGGGCTCCGGGCTCGCTGAGCAACTCCGGCACCCGCTGCCTCCCGGAATCGGTGAAACTCTCCGTTTCCTGCACGATCACTCCCCGAACCGATGCCTCATACAACGCATCGGAAACACCCCATAAGAGAGAAGAATCCAGTGGCCTTGTGTCATACCGAACGAATCGCCAGGAGCAGGCGATCGATATCTTTCTCGTTCAGATAGAAGTGCGGCGCGATCCGCACTCCGCCGCCACGCATTCGCACGACAAAGCCCTGCTGGTTCAGACGAACCGAGAGCCGGTCCGCATCTCCC
>CAZEWD010000026.1:0-17080 GCA_964515725.1 uncultured Binatia bacterium (SeqCode) | reverse complement strand
GCGAGCGGACCCTGCTGGAAAAACAGGAGGGTCTGCAGCAACGTCTGCATGAGATCGAGAGCCGGTTGCAGGCGCTGCGCACACGCCGGGAGCGTGAGTTGTACAAGAGCAGACCACGACAGACACATCCCGCACACAGGGATGGGAGAGAAGGATGAAAGCAATCATTTATGATTCGCCCGGAGCGGAGGATGTCCTCAGATTAGCCGAGGTTCCTGCGCCAGACCTGGGCGACGAAGACATCCGGATTCGGGTCCACACGACAGCCGTCAACCGGGCCGATCTTCTGCAACGGCAGGGATTGTATCCGCCACCGCCGGGTGCGTCCGAGATCATCGGACTGGAATGTGCCGGCGAAGTCATTGAAGTCGGCGGTGCGGTTGGTGATTGGAAAATTGGAGATCGCGCCATGGCACTGCTGACTGGCGGTGGATACGCCGAGGAGGCCGTGGTTCACCATGGTTCGGCAATGCCGATCCCACCCTCATTGTCGTACGATGAGGCAGGTGCGTTTCCGGAAGTGTTTCTGACTGCGTTTTCGAATCTCTTCGTGTTGGGCAGGGTTTCGGAGGGGCGTGCCGCACTCGTGCATGGGGGCGGCAGTGGTGTGGGCACAGCAGCGACGACCTTGCTCAAACGGGCCGGAATCAAGACCATTGTCACAGCAGGCTCCGAAGAGAAATGTCAGCGCTGTCTGGCACACGGCGCGGACGTGGCCATCAACTACAGTGAGGGCGATTTTGTCGATGCCGTACATGCGGCAACGGAGGGGAACGGTGTTGACGTCGTACTCGACCACATTGGCGGAAAGTACCTGGCATCCAATCTGCGGTCTCTGGCAATCGATGGACGGCTGGTCATCATCGGATTGATCGGTGGCGCCAAGGGGGAAGTCAATCTTGCCATGATGTTGATGCGCCGCCTGCAGGTGATTGGCTCTACTTTGCGAACGCGCAGTGTCGAGGAGAAGTCGCGTTTCGTGTCACTCTTTCTCGATCGTTTCGGGAAGGATCTGGAAGCAGGCGCCATCAAGCCGGTCATCGATCGGGTGTTGAGATTGGAGCAGGCAGCCGAAGCGCACCGCCTCGTCCAGTCCAGTGCGCACTTCGGTAAGGTGGTATTGCGGGTCGTATAGACGAGTGGATCGAACGACCTCTTAAGGTTCTGTCTTTCCGGTCGGCTGTGCGCCGCGGCCCCGCCAGCGCTGCCAGGTATCACCTGCCCGCTCAACGAGCACATAGAAAACGGGGACGAAGACGACGGCCAGGAACGTCGAGGTCAGCATGCCACCGAATACGGCTGTGCCGAGCGCCCGGCGACTTGCCGCACCGGCACCGCGTGCGACCACCAGAGGGAACACGCCCAGGATGAAGGCGAAGGATGTCATGATGATCGGGCGAAAGCGCAGACGCGCGGCTTCCAGAGCAGCTTCTACCGTGTTCAGCCCCCGTGCTCGTTGATCGCGCGCGAATTCGACGATGAGGATTGCATTCTTGCTCGACAGGGCGATCAGCAGCACGACGCCGATCTGTGTGTAGACGTTGTTGTCCATGCCGAGTGATGCCACCGCGACCACGGTTCCGAGCAGGGCCAGTGGGACCGCCAGTACGACTGCGAGTGGATGCGTCCAACTCTCGTACTGTGCCGCGAGAACGAGGAATACGAGAATGACCGCAAGGGCGAATACGAGATAGGCCTCGCCGCTGACGCGCTTTTCCTGGAAGGCGATGCCCGTCCAGTCGAAACCCATGCTTGGCGGCAGTTTTGCCGCCGCCATCTGCTCCATCAGTTGCAATGCCTGTCCTGAGCTGTATCCGGGTGCAGCCTCACCGGTCAGGGCGGCGCTTGGATACATGTTGTAGCGACTGATGATTTGCGGGCCGATGGTATCGGCCACATCGACGAGTGAACCCAGTGGCACCATGTCACCGTTGGTGTTGCGGACCTCCAAACGCATGATGTCCTGCGGTTCCAGACGGAATTGTGGTTCGGCTTGGACACGCACCTGATAGGTGCGACCGAACAGATTGAAATCGTTGACATAGGCGGATCCGAGGAACGCCTGCAACGTACCGAATACATTTGTCAGGGGCACACCGATCGCTTTCGCTTTCGTTCGATCCACATCGACGAAGAGCTGTGGCACACCGGCGCGGAAGGTCGAGGTCAGACTGGAGATGCCCGATTGGGTCCGGCCGTCGTGTAGAAATTCATCGACCATTTGTTGCAAGGCCGGCAGACCGACACCTCCACGATCCTGTAGTTGCATCTGAAACCCGCCGCTGACACCGAGACCACGGATCGATGGAGGCGCAAAGATAAAAGTGATTGCGTCGGGCACCTCGGCCGCCAGGCGCTGACGCAGGTGCCCGAGGATGGCCTCCTGGCTCAGTTCGGGCGTCGTGCGTTCTGCCCAGGGCCGGAACACGACATAGAAGGTGGCGGCATTGGAGGCGTTCGTACCATCCAGGATGGAACTGCCACCAACGGAGTTCCAGTTCCAGACACCGGGTGTTTCTGAGAAAATGCGATTCATCTCCGACACCACACGTCGCATGCGTGCTTGTGAGGCGGCGTCGGGAAGTTGAGCCCCGGCAATGGCGAAACCCTGGTCCTCCATGGGCAGGAAACCGGTCGGCAATGCTTCGTAACTGATGAAGGTTACGGTGATGATGGTCACGTAGATCATCAGCATTGATTTGGGCCGTGCGACCATGCGCCGGATGGTACCGATATAGGCTCGTTCGACCCGGTCGTAGATGCGGTTGAATGTCCGGAAAAACAAATTCTGCTTGCCGCTCGGCCGCCGTAGATACATGGCGCACTGTGCGGGCTTGAGTGTCAATGCGTTGATTGCGCTGATCAAGGCGGTAATGGCGATGGTCAACGCAAACTGCCGGTAGAGTTGTCCGGTAATACCTCCCAGGAAAGCAGTCGGCAGGAAGACGGCCATCAATACGAGGGTAATGCCGATGACCGGCCCTGTGACTTCGCGCATTGCCTGGATCGTGGCCTCGCGTGGCGGCATCCCTTCTTCGATGTGATGCGCTGCGTTCTCCACGATCACGATGGCGTCGTCGACAACAATGCCGATGGCTAACACGAGTCCGAACAAGGTCAGAAGATTGATCGAAAAGCCGACGGCGGCCATCCCGGCAAATGCGCCGACGATGGTGACCGGGACGGTCGTGGCCGGTACGAGAACTGCACGCCAGTCCTGCAAAAACACGAGGATCACGATCAGGACCAGGATACCCGCCTCGATGAGTGTCCGGTACACTTCGTGGACCGCCTGTCCCACGAAGCGAGTCGTGTCGAAGGGAATGTCGTAAACGATTCCTTCGGGGAACGCTGGTTTGAGACGCTCCATTGCCTCGCGAACCCGTGCGGCGACGTCGAGGGCGTTGGCGCCAGGGAGCTGGAATACCGCAATACCAGCGGCCGGTGTGCCATTTTTCTGGAAGAAGATGTCATAAACCTGGCCGCCCAACTCGACCCGGGCCACATCACGTAGACGGGTGATGCGTTGTCCATCCGCCTTGACCACGATGTCCTCGAATTCCTGCACGTCGCTCAAACGTCCGAGAGTATTCACGGTGAGCTGGAAATTCTGCGATTCAGGAGCAGGTGGCTGGCCGAGTTGCCCCGCTGCCACCTGCACGTTCTGCTCGGCGATTGCCGCGATGACATCCTGTGTGGTCATGTTACGCGCCAGGAGGCGCTGCGGATCGAGCCAGACTCGCATACTGTACTGTCCGGCGCCGACGACAGTCACATCGCCGATTCCGTAAATGCGGGAGAGCTCGTCGCGAACGCGCAATGTGGCGTAGTTCGACAGGTACAAGCTGTCATAACGTCCGTCCGGTGAGCTGAGCGTGACGAACATGATGATGTTCGTCGATTGCTTTTTGGTGATGATCCCCTGCCGTTGTACGTCAGACGGCAGCAGTGGCTGTGCGATGGAGACACGGTTTTGTACGAGCACCTGTGCAATGTCGAGATCGGTGCCGACATCGAAGGTCACCGTCAACCGGTAGGTTCCGTCGCTGGCACTGACCGAGGACATGTACAGCATGTTCTCGACACCGTTCACCTGTTGTTCGATGGGTGCGGCGACGGTCTCTGAAACGACCTTCGCATTTGCTCCCGGATAGGTGGTCGAGACCTGAACCGTCGGTGGCACGATTTGCGGATACTGTTCGACCGGAAGACGGAACATCGTCACCACACCGAAGAGCATTGTGACGATCGCAATGACGTTTGCGAAGATCGGACGATCGATGAAAAACTCGGAAATCATTGCGCTCCCTGCGCGGCTCCCGGTGTCGGAGCGATGACCCGTTTCACCTTGATTCCCGGGCGGGCGCGTTGCAGCCCACGGACTACCACCCAGTCTCCCGTAGATGCTCCACTTGTGATGATGCGGTCGTCATCAACGCGCGAGCCGACGGTGACACGGCGATGTTCGACGGTGTTCTCATCGTTGACCACGAGGATGAAGTGTCCGCCCTGTTCTGTGCCTACAGCATCGTCGGGTACGAGGATGGCTCGCTCCCGTGTAAAAGGTAGGCGAATTCTCGCGAAGGTACCCGGTACAATGACCCGGTCTTCGTTCGGGAAGACAGCTCGCATTTCGAAGGTTCCCGTAGACGGATCGAGGCGGTTGGAACGGTAGTCGACACGGCCGACGTGGGGAAACCCATCTTCTGTTGCCATGGCGAGATAAGCAGGTGCCGGCTCGCCCTCCTGGGTGGCGGTCTGACCTCGCCGTTGCAGGTCCTGATACGTCAACAGGTCCCGTTCACTCATGTCGAAGTAGGCGTAAATCGGATCGTAGCGTACGATCGAGGTGAGAACGGTCGGCTGTCCGGCACCGACGAGGTTACCGATGTCGACGAGATTCCTCCCGATCAGGCCGCTGATCGGCGCGTGGATCTTCGTGTATTCGAAATCGATCTGCGCCATCTCCAACGCTGCTTTTGCCTGAGCCACGGCAGCGGAGGCCTGGTCGCGCGCTTGCGTCTTTTGCACGAGTTCGGTTCGGCTACCGGCGTCTTTTTTGAAGATGGCCTGTGTGATCTGGAGTTGTTGTTCGGCAGCAGCCAGTTCGGTCTGTGCATTTTGGAGATCGGCCACGGCACGATCGACTCGTGCCTGGTAGAGTTCTGGTTCGATGATGAAGAGGAGGTCCCCCTTCTGCACGTCGGTTCCTGGAGTGAAATGCATGCTTTCGAGGATTCCCTGGACACGAGCACGGATTTCGATTGCTTCGACGGAAACGGTGTGACCGGCGAATTCGTTGAACGTCGTCACCTCACGTTCCTCGGGGTGTGCCACGAAGACCTCCGGTGGCGGAGGAGGCGCGTATTCGTTGTGCCGGCAGGCCGCCAGGCCAAGTACCAGGAGAAGGGGCACACAACTTTTCCAGGATCTTCCAAAAAAGGAGCTGTTTCTCATACGACTCTCCTCACGGGCGGAATCGTTACTGCGTCATCCCCGTGCCTGGATTTTCGACGGAGGGTGGAGGCGTCACAGATCCATCCTCACTTTCGACGGTCGCGGCTGGTTGCGGGGCTTCCAGTAGATCCCCCCATGCGGTTCGCGCTCTCATCACTGCTTTTGTCGACTCGGGAATGAAATCGTAGTCGTCACGGATCTCCCAGCCTCCGCCGAGAGCCTTGTAGAGGGCAATCACGCTCAGGGTGACTTCTCCGCGAGTGGTCACCAACTGAACATCAGACGCCAGTTTCGATTGCTGTGTCGTCAGGACACGAGTGAAATCCGCCGCACCTTCGCGGTACTGGACCATGGCCAATTCGACGGAACGGTTCGCTGCTTCGACGGCACGTTCGAGGTGAGACACCTCTTCGGTTCCCCGCAGATAACCGATGAGCGCGTCTTCGACCTCCTGCTGTGCCTGTAGGACGACGGAAGTGTAGGTGGCGACGAGCTCCTGGAAGCGTGCATCCTCAAAGCGGACCGCGTTGAGAATTCGGCCGTAGTTCAGGATGGGCCAGCTCAGGCTGGGTCCCCCCACGGCTTCGAGTGAGTCCCCAGCGAAGAGTCTTTCCGCCTTATCCGCAGTGAGACCGATGGAACCAGTGAGTTGTAGACTCGGGAAAAATTGCGACTTGGCGACGCCAATCTGCGCACTTTGTGCTGCCAGGCGGTGTTCTGCTGCCCGTACATCTGGGCGATGTGTCAGGACTTCGGCAGGAATCTCAACGGAGACAGCGAGCGGTGCGACAGGGATTCCGCGCGTGTCCGAGAGCAGATCCGACAGATCGCGAGGAGGTATCCCAAGGAGTACAGCCAGAGAATTCTCGCTGCGGCGGCGCTGTAGTTCGAGCCGTGGAATACTGGCGGCGGTATCCTCCAGAAGTGCGCGCGCCTGTTCTACGTCGAGTTGAGAGGTGCCACCCGCATCGAATCGGACACGTGCGATGTCGAGACCATCCTGTTGAATTTTCAGATTGTTGCGAGCCAGGGCGATACGCTCGTCGAAGATCCGGATCTGGGCGTAAGTGGCAGCTACTTCACCAGCCAGACTCACGAACACGTCGTCATAATCGGCAACGGCAGCCAGGAGTGTTTCGTCGGCAGACTCGACGGCACGCCGGTAACGGCCCCAAAGGTCGATTTCCCACGCCGCGTCGAACCCGATCCTGTAGTTGTCGAGATCTCGGCTGAGAACGGGTAGTCCGCTGTTCAAGCTGCGCCGCGTATGTGAGTATCCTGCACCGGCCCGCTGTGTTTGCGGAAACAAATTGCCGATTGCGATGCCCCGCCGGGCCTGTGCCTGCAGGACGCGTAGACCTGCTGCTTGCAGGGAAGGGTTCTGGAGTAGAGCCATATGGATCAGCCGGTCGAGTACGGGGTCGCCGAATACGGACCACCATCGTGCTGAGATCTCGGTACTCCGGCTCACGTGCGGCGTACCGGCATCTCTCCAGTTTCCTTCGAGGGGAGCATCGGGCCGTTCGAAATTGGGGCCTACGGCACAACTCGAAAGGACAAACGATACGACAAGGCTCGAGGTAAACGCTGCGAAAATTCTCATGTACATCCACGCAAGGCGCAGCGGTGAGTATGGGAAGGCCGCTCAGCGCAACGGGAATGAGTACACTTCGAAAAAGGGCCTGTCGATGCGTTGGGCGAAGAAAATCGAAAACATCCCTACTGAAAGAATGTGAATCGGGTACTGACCGTGAAAGCAGCAGGAGTGATGAGGGGACTGCTCGCCTGCAGGATTCAAGGATCGCTTTTTCTTTGTGGGAAGGTCTGTGTGAATCTTTATTTCGTACGTGTCGCCTGCCTCTGATCTGTGCTGATCTTTGCGCCAGTGGGAAGATATCGGCGCGCTGTCTCATTGAAAGCGTCGACCTGTGCCCTTTCCCAGGCTGCATCGCGGCCGAGTTCCTGTGCGATCAATGATGCCACGGACGGTGCCATGGCTACGGCAGCCCGAACATCGAGAAAGGTGGCGCGAAGACGACGCGACAAGACATCGTCTACGGTCCGCGCGTATTCGTATCGTACCGCCCAGACGACCTGCGCTGCGGTGTAGGGAAAAACCGGGCTGAGTTGTGTCCGCATTGCGGCCGAGGACTGCATCATCCGCTTCAGCCGTGCCGCATCGGACCCATATTCGGCCAGGTGGCCAAGTTTCTCCGTGTGTTGCAGATAGCCGTGGATATTCAGTTGTCTGGTCTTGCTCGGACTTTCCGGCAGGCTTCCCAGCGTCACAGCGTGATTCACGCAGTCTTCGGCCATGTGCCTGTACGTGGTCCACTTGCCGCCCGTGATCGTCAGCAGGCCGGAATTGTCGACGCGAATCGTATGGTCGCGCGACAGTGCGGCGGTATTTTTTCCGTCTCCCGCTTTGACCAGAGGTCGAATCCCCGCGAACATACTGAGCACATCGTCGCGAGTTGGCTTTTTCTGCAGGTAGAGCGCCGACGTTTGCAGGATGAAGTCGATTTCCTTTTCGAGCGGGATCGGCTCCAACTCGACTTCGTCGATCGGCGTATCGGTCGTCCCGATGAGCGTGAAGTTCTGCCAGGGGATGGCGAACATGACTCGACCATCGCTCGTATGGGGTACCATGATCGCCTTGTTGCCAGGGAGAAAGGACCGGTCGAAAACCAGGTGGATACCCTGACTCGGTGAGACCATCGCTTCTGCCTCGGGTTCAGCCATGCGCCGCACACCATCCACGAACGGTCCCGTCGCATTGATCACCGTCCTGGCCCGGATTTGCAGGATGTCCTGCGTTTCGGTGTCGCGTGCGATCACACCGTCCACCACGCCGCTCTTATCCTTGGTCACCTCTTCGACCGCAGCGTAGTTGAGCATGGTCGCACCCTGTTCCTCTGCGGTGCGGACAAGGCAGATGAGGAAGCGCATGTCATCGAACTGGCCGTCGAAATAAATGACGCCGCCACGTAGTCCCTCTTGTTTGATATTGGGGAGGTACTCCAATGTCCTGGCTTTCGAGAGGTTACGTGACTTGCCGAAGCCGTATTTGCCGGCCAGCAGATTGTAGACGCGCAGGCCCGCCCCATAGAATGGTCCCTCCCACCAGGCGTAAACGGGTACGACGAACGCCAGGTCTTTCACCAGGTGCGGTGCATTGAGGCGCATGATGCCACGCTCACGCAGGGCTTCCATCACGAGTGGTACATCGCCCTGCTCGAGATAGCGGACGCCACCATGCACCAGTTTGGTGCTGCGGCTCGATGTGCCGATGCCGAAGTCGCTCTGTTCGAGCAACAAGACATCGTAGCCGCGTGAGGCTGCGTCGACGGCGATACCGACTCCCGTGGCACCGCCCCCAACGACGACGATATCCCATGGTTTGTTGTGCTTTCGAATATCGGACAGGAGATCTTCGCGTTTCACGAGGCCACCCCTGCTCGTTTTACCACTGCCGGCTTTGGGTCGTGCCGTGTGATTTTTGGCGGGACTTTGTCGATCGGCGGATTCGGTGCGTTCAACAGGCGTAGCGCCTCTTCCCGATCTTTGGCGGTGAGTGTCTGGGTTGTTGTGCAGAATTCCACGAGGATACCGTTCGGATCCACGCAGTAGATTGACGTGCACCAGCCGTGGTCGATTTCAGTGACCGTGTGACCGTGATCGACCAGACGTTGTCTGCGCCGGTCGAGGTCGGCCAGATCGGTGGCGCGAAAGGCCAGATGATTGATCCAGATCGGCAGACCCTGACCCGTCGAGATCGCCGGTGACCAGGTCTTTGGCAACGTATCGTCGTGGATGTCCCAGAAGGCAATGAACTCGTCAGGGCTGATCTCATAGAAGAGGTGTTTTGCCCATCCGCCATTTTCGGTTGGTGTGATGATCGTCTTCACCAGCTCGAAGCCCATGGCCTGTGTGTAGAATGCATGAGTTGCCTGGGCGTCCTTGGTCGCGAATGCCGTGTGATGGAATCCCATTTCTTTGTCCTCGCTCCTCTGATGTGCTGCTTTATCTGACGAGCCGTTCCCCTCAGGCGCATCGTGGAAGGCGCCCATCGGCGTCGAACTATGCCACAGGCGTCAACAGACGCGCCACACCCTCGGAGGCCTACCGCAAAACAATCGCTGCATGCATCGTCGTCTCCGGTTCACAGCGAAAGATGACGATTCACCCGTTCACGCAGACCCTGGGCCGACAATCAGACTCCTGGAGAATCATCGCTGAACGACTGCCAGCTCTTGACCTGCCAGGCTGGTTGCTCCGCTGCAACCACCCACGGTTTACGCAGTCGCATACACTGTCCGTCTGACGACCTTGCACTCCAGGCGTGGGTAGCCGATCATCTCATCTCGCCACACCACACATGCTCGATCTCTTTGCCAATGGCCACCGGGTCGGGCGGGAGCCATACCGCATTCCGGTCGCCACGAAACCACGTGATCTGCCGTTTGGCGAAGTTGCGTGTCGCTTGCGCCATCTTCTTTACGGCTTCCTCCAGCGTGCAACCGCCCCGGACGAAGACGCCGATTTCACGGTAGCCAAGGCTCTGCAGGGAGGACAACTCGTGGCTGTATCCGGCAGCAAACAAGGCACGGACTTCTTCGACGAATCCGGCATCTAACATATCGTGGCAACGCGTCTCGATGCGCCGGTACAGTTCGTCGCGTGGCAGATCGAGCACGATGGTCCGCATCTGCTGTGGGGCCGGTAAGGCAGCGTGCTCCTGCTGCCAATCACTGATGGTGCGCCCACTGAGGACGTAGACCTCGATGGCACGGACGAGGCGGACACGATCGTTCGGGTGAAGCCGCGCTGCTGCCTGGGGATCGATCTCTCTCAGACGACGGTGCAGGGTGCCTGGGCTCTGCTGTTCTTCTCGTTCCAACTCTGTTCGAAGATGTTCGTTGCGCGAAGGGCCCGCGAAGAGTCCCTCCCTGAGGACCTTGATGTAGAGACCGGTGCCTCCCACGACGAGTACATTTCGACGTCGAGCCTGAATCTCCGCGATGGCCTGTTCCGCACTGTCGCGGAATTGAGCAACATCGAAGCGCTCGTCTGGTGCCACGATGTCGACCAGGTGGTGTGGCACGCGTGCCCTTTGTTCGAGTGTGGGCTTGGCGCTTCCGATATCCAGGCCACGATAGACCTGGCGCGAATCGGCGTTGATGATTTCCGCACGGAAACGATCGGCAAGCTTGATTCCCAGTTCTGTCTTTCCAGAACCGGTCGGGCCGACCAGAGCAATGATCACGCAGAGGCGCCTAGCAGAAGGCGCGCCCTTTGTTGACGGCAGCACGGTCTATCGTGCCCGCTGTCACGATTTGTGCGAAGTGCAGTTCTATCTCTTGTTCGCACCAGGCTACCCAAACGCCCGGCGCTGTGGCGTGTGGGTATCGGGGAAAACCCGCCATTCGCTGCGAGGCTGCGGGTACCTCCGGGCTGCCGGCCGGAAGCGTGCCGTGTGAAGTCGGTGATCGAATTCAAACGATCTGGCCTTCCGTTTCGGAAGGAACCCAGATTTGGAAAGTCGAGCCGCTCCCCACTTTGGACTGTACCTGAATCGAGCCGTTCAACAGGTCGAGTAGACGCCGTACCACATAAAGGCCAAGCCCGACTCCACCGTGGCGTCGAGTGATTGCGCTCTCGCCTTGCCGGAAGGGATCGAAAATGATCGGCAGAACGTCCGGGGCGATGCCGATTCCGGTATCGCATACGTTGATCTCGATGCCGCTGTCGCGAGGTCTCGCCTCGATACGCACCCCGCCCGACTCGGTGAACTTGATGCCATTGGTGAGGAGATTTTTCAGAATCACCTTCAGTTTCATGCGATCGGTTCGTAGCCGCGCACAGTCCGGTGTGATTTGCCAGTCGAATTGCAGACCGCGTGGCGCACGCAAGTAGCGGGTTTCCGTTTCCAGTTCCTCGAGCAGGCCCGTAAGGCCTACGTCCTCCAGCTCGACGGCCACGCGGCGAGTCTCGATACGGCTCAGATCGAGTGTGGCATTGATGAGATCGAGCAATTCACGAGCGCTGCGGTCCATGCGGTCGAGAACACTGAGCTGATCCTCTGTGACGGGTCCGAAGACCTCGGCTGCCAGCAGGTCGGTGTAACCCAGCAGTGTGTTCATGGGCGTACGCAATTCGTGCGACATGGTTGCGACGAAGTCGGATTTCAAACGATTGACGCGTGCCAGTTCATCAACCAGTCGAGCGTGGGAGATGCTGATAGAGGCGACCGGGTGAATTCCACGCGCGATGCGTAGCTGGCTTTCCGAAAAACATCTCTGGGGCGGCTGGCCGGCCCACAGGATACCTAGTTTTTCCTGGCCGACACGTAGCCGCATGTATAGGAGCGGTCGGGCCGAGAGACCGATGCCATCGGGGCGCACGGATGACGATGCGGCGTGGCGATGAAACGTAAAATACCCCACGTCATGTTCCACGGACGGAGAGAACCAGTCATCCACCGGATCGGCGGGGAGCTGTAGCGTTTGCAGATGTTCTGTTTCCTCTGGGCTGTACCCGTGCGATGCCGCGGCGACGTAGACCTGTTCGGCCGGTTGCCAAAGCCAGATCTGCGACACCTCGCAGCCGAGCATTTCGGTGATCAGGCGGCAGAATCGGCTCAGGATTGAAGTGTGGTCGCGTGCCGATGCGAACTCCCGGTTCAGCCGGCTGGCGGCTGTTGCGATGATCGCCTGCTCATGCATGAAACGGGCGAACTCCCGCTGCTCGACAGCCGGTGCATCTTCATGATGCGCCTCGTGGAACTTTTCTGCCCCCCGTGGTCGCCCTTCGCCCAAGACTCGCACCTCTTTGTTCGTGCCCTCACCCCCTTCGGACCCACCGAGACAAACCGCGATCCGTGCGGATCTTACCGGTATGGCTTGGAAATCAAAAGAGAAACTCTCTGTTTTTTCAGGTCATGTCAAACCCTGGCGAATAAGGCGAATAAGGATTTTCGGTAGATCCTGAGTTGGCAACCCTGAGCGATGGTTGTATGGAACGCCGACCATCATCTGTGGGAGACGGAACGATGAAGAAACCGCGCCTTTGTTTTTCGAGTAATCTGGACCGCCGGGAGGTTTTGCGCCTCGGACTGTCCTCGGCAAGCGTACTGCTTGCAGGGCCGTGGCTCTCCGGTTGTGGCACCGAGTATGTTGGTGTGCAGGGCGGATCGAACGTGGCGCGTCGCAGCAACATTGCCAATCTGGGGCCGCTCGGGGAACCTGACGCCAACGGGATTCGAGTGCCTCATGGGTTCAGTGCCCGGATCGTCGCACGGTCAGGCCAACTCGTGGTTCCCACCAGTGAGTACAGGTGGCACTCGGCCCCCGACGGTGGTGCCACCTTCGCGACCGAAGATGGCGGCTGGGTGTATGTCTCCAACAGCGAGATGCCGTTGATCGGACCAATCGGCGGTGGGGTTGGAGCATTGCGCTTTGCGGCTGATGGTACGTTGATCGATGCCTACCCGATCCTCGGAGGGAGTTCGATCAATTGTGCCGGTGGGCCGACCCCGTGGGGTACCTGGCTTTCGTGCGAAGAAAAGGAGGAGGGCCGCGTTTGGGAGTGTGATCCGCTTGGCGTACAGCCGGCGGAACCGTGTCCTGCTCTCGGATTGTTCTATCACGAGGCCGTCACCGTGGATTCCGCCGGTGGCTGTCTGTACCTGACCGAAGATCGGCCGGACGGTCGTTTCTACCGGTACACGGCCGAGCGCCGCCGGGCAGATGGCCATCCGGATCTCATGTCGGGAACGCTTGCTGTGGCTCGGATCGTGAGTGGCGAAGAGGGCCGTGTGGAGTGGCTCACGGTGCCGGACCCGTCGGCATCGACGCAGACGACTCGGACGCAGGTACCGGAAAGCACGGCGTTTGACGGTGGGGAAGGCATCTGGTTGCACCAGGGAATCGCCTATTTCTCCACGAAGGGTGACAATCGAGTCTGGGCGTACGATACGCGTACGGAGACAATCAAAATCTTTTATGACATCAAACGCTACGCCGATCCGGTATTGCGTGGAGTCGACAACATCGTTGTCTCATCGGACGGGGATGTTCTGGTCGCGGAGGACGGGGACGACATGCAGATTGTGGCCATCACGCCGAGCGGTGCGATCCTGCCGATCGTGCAACTCGAAGGCCAGTCACGTTCGGAGATTACGGGTCCCGCGCTGGATCCGTCAGGACAGCGCCTGTATTTCAGTTCGCAGCGCGGGACCACGAATAATCCGACCCGCGGAATCACGTACGAAGTGACGGGTCCTTTCTTCGTCTAGGCTCGACACGGACTTCTCGTTGCCTCGCCTGCGGGAACCCCTCCGGCCAATCGCTACGGGGCGACGTCCTTTCCGCGATCCGTGGCACTCTCCCAGAGCCGCTCAACCGCGGTAGTGGAAGCCGATGAGAAAGGTGGCAGGCGGCGCCGGGAACCCGATCGATTGCTGGTAGTCTTTGTCGAACAGGTTGCGGACACCCGCGCTTACGGAGAAAGCCGACCATGTGCCACCCGGATTGTAGGCGAGGTGTAGGTCGGTGCGAACGTATCCGGCGAGCTTTTCGACCTCGAAATCGTCGGCTGGATTGGCGCTGTCCCGTCGGCCCACGCCGAAAACCTGGACTGCCGCGCTGCAGCGATCGTCATTGCGCCTGAGACCCGTGTGCGTGAATCCCAGTGTCGCTGAACCGCGATGGCGCGGGCGATTCAGCAACTCGGCGGTTGGCGTCTTGTAGTCGAGGTAGGTGTAGTTGGCGCTCAACCACATCCACTTCCACGGTTGCACCATGCCCAGGATTTCCGCACCATCGAATGTCGCATCAAGGTTGCGCGCCAGGAGATTCTCTTCGTCTTCTTCGGCCGGCGGGGCGATCGGTCCGGGGAGTTGGTCGACTACTTCTTCGATGAGATTGTGGACTTTCCGGTGGAAGTAGGTCGGTTCGAGGCGGGCCCGTCCTCCCCAGAACTCCTGGGTCACGCCAGCGGTCACTTCCCAACTTGTTTCTGATTTCAAATTCGGGTTGCCTGCCAGTTCATACAACTCGTCGAAGGTCGGGGCGCGAAATCCCTGGGCAAAACCGGCGCGCAGGCGTGTGCCGAGGACGGGTAGGCGATAGGCTGCTGATGCCGAACCTGTGAATCGATCTCCGAAACCGTCGTATTTGTCGTAGCGCACGCCGCCCACGGCATGCAGGTGGGAATCGAACAGTTGGATTTGCTCCTGGGCGAATGCCCCGATGTTCGACCGGTTGGCGCGGAAGTTTTCGATCTCCCGCTCGTACTCGATTTCGCCGTCGTCCTCGATTTCCTTCTCGTAGAACTTCCTGAAGGCGCGGGCGGAACGCTCTTTGAAGTCGACGCCGATACTCGTGACAGACCAATCTCCGACGGTGTAATTCGCCTGTGCATTGGCGCCGACGATCTCACTGGGGATGTGAACCAATACCAGTGGCGATTCGAATTCCTTGGGATCCTCCGGGCTGAATCCGTCATCGCGATATCTCGGATTGTCCCGCACGAATGACATCGACAGCAGGTAGGAGAGATTGTCGGCAACCAGGTGTTCCCACTCACCTTTCAGGAGAAGGAAATCCTGCCGCCGCCGAGCATCGGAATCGATGACTCCGTCGGCGACGTTGAAATTCGCCAACCCCTTTTTGGCCGAGTTGTAGCGCACGAAGGCACGCGCCGTCGCATGGGGCAGGACGTCGAAGTCCGCCCGCCAGGCGGTGGTGGTGTTCCTGTAGGCGTCATTCTTCGGAAGAAAACCCTGACTTCCGTAGTAGGACGTCGAACCCCGCAAGCTGAACGGTCCGGATGCGCCCACGACTTCGAGTTGCTCCTGGTTCGTCCAGGCGCTGCCAGCCGCCACGTTGGCGTTGACGCGAAACGGGCCTTCGCCGCGCTCGCTGAGAATGTTGACGACACCGCCGATCGCTCCGCTGCCGTGCAGCGTTCCTCCCGAACTCCGCAGCACTTCGATACGATTCACGTTGTCGTTCGTGAAGTCCGCCAGATCGAATTGTCCCACTGTGGGTGTATTGACCTCGACCCCATCGATCAGGACGACGACCTGATCCGGGGCTGCACCTCGAATCGAGATGAAGGCACTGTCTCCTGGGGAGCCGAATTCCAGCACATCGGTGCCCGGAGCGCCGAAGAGCGACTGTGAGACGAGTGGTTCCTCGCTGTGTTCCACCTGATCCCGATTCAGCACCGAGATCGATACACCGGTGTCTTCGGTGCGCACGCGGGTGCGTGTCGCGGTGACAACGATCTCTCCCAGTTGGCCTTCCTCCTGGGCCAGAGCCGGAAAAGCGGCGAGGGCGGTGAGGAGCAGCGGTGCCAGGAGGGCTGTACGGATTGTCGTGGGACCCGTCGGTTCGCACATGGACACTTCGTACCGTAGTGTCAGGGTTTGAGACAAGCGCTGTGCCAACCTGTCTCACTCGACGATCCTGCGGTGGCGCTGTGGGAAATTCATGCCGTTCTGTCGAGCAGTCTGGCTGGTGGTTCGGCCGATATGATGATTCGGGATTGATGCAACGTGGGGGACCGGGACAGTTTTTCTGATCGCCAGCGATTCTTCTCCTGCCCGTGACTGGCCGGTCGATTGCCGCTACAGTTCGACGGTGCCTGTCTGGGCGGGTCTCGCCCCTTTTCTGAAACGCGGACGCATCTGAAGGACTCGATGGTATGGAAAAACGCGAGTTGATCTACGAGGGGAAGGCAAAACGTATCTTCGCGACCGACAACCCTGATCACGTCATCCAGTATTTCAAGGATGACGCGACCGCCTTCAATGCCCAGAAACGCGGTACGATCGCGTCGAAAGGCGTCATCAATAATGCCTTGAGCGAAATCTTCTTCACCTTGCTGGAGAGGCACGAGGTGCCGACGCATTTCGTGAAGCGGCTGAACGAGCGTGAGATGCTGGTGAAGCGGCTGGAGATCGTTCCCGTGGAGACGGTGGTGCGCAACATTGTCGCAGGCAGTCTCGCCAAGCGGCTCGGGCTGGAAGAAGGCCGGGCGATTCCCCAGCCTGTGCTCGAGTACTACTACAAGAGCGACGCCCTTGGGGATCCCATGATCAATGCCTCACACGCCACCGTTTTCGGCATGGCGAGCACAGCCGAACTGGCCCGAATCGACGAGTTGGCCTTACGCGTCAACGCAGTGTTGCAGCCGTTTCTTGCTCGATGCGGCCTGCTGCTCGTCGACATGAAACTCGAATTTGGACGCCATCACGGCGAGATCCTGCTCGGGGACGAGATCTGTCCGGATACCTGTCGATTCTGGGATGCCGAGACGCGCAAGAAACTCGACAAGGATCGGTTCCGGCAAGACCTCGGTGAGGTTGAAGAAGCGTATCAGGAAGTGTATCGCCGCGTTTTGGCCGCGGCATAAGGCCGCCGCGGTGGAGACGAAATCGTCGCGTGTTGCGGCCGAGTGTTCCTGCTCTTAGTCGAAATTCGGAGGAGCAGGGTCCCATCGCCAACTCAGGAGTCCAGATCATCATGCGTGTACGTGTGTACATTACCCCCAAAAAAGGTGTGCTCGACCCGCAGGCCAAGGCTGTGGAGCGTTCGCTGCACGCCCTCGGGTTCGA